>DAOWAQ010000268.1 GCA_030634505.1 Calditrichia bacterium | reverse complement strand
GTCTCGCTTTTGTCAATCCCTTTATTCCTTCAGTAATATGGAAAAACAGACTCATACTTCTTTTATTGCTCCATTTTCAAGATTTAGTCTACGGTGCGGATATTGTTTAATAATATTTAAATTGTGGGACGCCATTAAAACTGCTGTTCCGCGGTGGTTAATTTTTTCAAGGATATTCATTATTTGATTTGATGCCCTTGAATCCAAATTTCCCGTTGGTTCATCTGCCAAAAGCACAAAAGGATTATTTATTAATGCACGTGCAATAGCCGTAAGCTGTTGTTCGCCACCCGATAGTTGGGGGGGATATTGATTTCTTTTATGTCCCATGCCAACTTCTGTTAATACACGAACAGTTTTTTTTCGAATTTCTTTTGATTTTGCACCGGTGACTCGCAATGCAAAGGCAACATTTTCAAAAACGTTTCGGTCCGGCAAAAGTTTATAATCCTGGAAAATAACACCGATCGTTCTTCGGAGAACTGGGATTTCGTTTATCATTATTTGTGAAGAGCTAAAATTATTAACAGTCACATTTCCCGAATCCGGAAATTCATCGAAATAAATTAATTTTAATATACTTGATTTACCGACACCGCTACGACCGGTTAAATATACAAAATCACCTTTGTTAATTTTGAATGTAATATCTTTTAACAGAAATTCATTTTTATAGCTAAGCGTGACATTAAAAAATTCAATCATGAGTAAAATTCACTTTTTTAAACAGACATTATGGACACGTTCCGAATCATCGCCGGAATGATGAAAAGTAAAATCATCCAATTGGGCTGCTATTTCAAAATTGTTTTGATTTAAACACTTTACAATTTTCATATCCGAAAAGACTTTTTGAATATGGCTTTCAAAAAACGTATTATTTCCAATCGTGATACGAAAATCATTTTGTTGAATATTAATATTTTCATTATAATGGCTGTGTCTCAAATATCCGGATTCTCCCCAGTTTTCTTCTTCTTCAAAATTTTTATAATGTGTTTTGCATAATAAATCTGTTATAACATCAAAAATAAAAACACCGCCTTTTCTTAGAATTCTATTTACTTCATTAAATAATTTATCAATTTGCTCTTCATTTTGCATATAATTTAAAGAATCATACAATAAAAGTACGGCATCAAAACTATTTGGTTTAAAAGCTATCTGTTTTACATCGCTTACGATGAGGCAGGTGTTATCGAATTTTTTTTGTGCCTGAGAAATCATCGGAAATGAAATATCAGATCCCCAAAAAGAATATTGTTTATTTATAAAATTAGTAAGCAAAGAACCGGTTCCACAAGAGAGATCAATAAGGGAATTGACTTTGATATCTGAATATTGAAACAAAGAGATAATATAATCTGCCCATATCTTATAGTTTACGTGGGACATTAACTTGTCATAAATCAGGGCCAGTTTATCATAGGGTTGGGTAATTTGCATATTTGAATAAAATGAATGTTTCATTTAATTTAGGTTTAGTTTATGTCTAATTCAAGGAACTATTTCTTCAAAATTTAATTATAAATTTATTGAACGCATTTGGAAATATTAATTAGTATAAAAAATGAAGAGCACTTAATATTTGTACTTAAATTACTATCTTATTAATTTCAAATTAATTAATAGATTATTTTTATCAAAGTATATTCTTATATCGTATGTTTACATTTTTAAATTCCATTATTCTGTCAGCATTGGCTATGGCACTTATTCCTTTATTGATCCATTTGTTTAATAAACAAAAAACGAAAAAGATCAAATTTAGCAGCCTCAGATTTCTGAAAAAGCTGGAAAAACGTCGATTAAAAAAAGTAAAAATCTATCAAATACTGTTAATTATAATTCGAACATTATTAATCATTATGCTGGTTTTAGCTTTTGCGCGCCCAACTTTTTCGGGAGCATGGAGCATTTTACAAGAACCTTCAGCAAACACAACCGCTGTTGTCATTCTTGATGACGGGCTAAATATGCGACAGTATGATTCTTCTGGAAATCGATTTAACAGGGCATTGGCAAAACTAAGCCAGGTGCTAAAAAGTTTTAAACCAGAGGACAGGATTCAATTACTCAAAACCAGCAGTTCCGAAATTGATATTTTGGATTCACTGGATATTCAACTACAGGAATGTTCTTATTTAATAAGTGATATTAATTCTAACTTAATACAAGCCGTAAAATATTTTAATGAAAATCCCAATATTAATAAAGAAATACATATAATATCAGATATGGAAACCATGACTGAGCAAATGGAAGAATTTGCCTTGAACTATGAAGATGTAAGGATTTATTTGGAGAGGATAAAAGAACAAGGTATAGGAAATATCAGTGTTGATAATCTGGTCTTTGAGAATACCTTGTTCGAGATTAATAAACCCCTAAAGGCTAAACTATATTTAAGAAATCATTCAACAACGGAATCAATGACAGTTAATACACATATGTTTATTAATGAGAAAAGGGTGGCGCAAAATAATTCGACGATTTTAGCCAACGAACAAAAAATTGTTCATCTTACTTTTATTCCGAAATCCTATGGCTGGAATATTGGGTATATTGAAATTAATGATGATGATTTACTTGCAGATAATAAATATTATTTTTCAATTAAGATACCGGAAAAAGCAAAAGTACTAATGGTAGATAGCAATCCTTCACCATATTTGGAATCAGCAATAGAAACCATTAACAAAAGTGCAAACATTGAAATAATCAAGGAAAATTATAATTCTTTAGCCAGGCAAAGTTTCTTTGATTATAATGTTATCTTCTTAAGCAATGTGCCTGAAATATCAAATGTAATTGCTTCACGTCTTAAATTGTTTATGAATAGTGGTGGTGGAATAATCCTGGTCCCCGGCGATAAAACAGTACCATCATATTTTAATGCATCATTAAGCTCAATGTTCGGCAATTTAAAAATTATTAATCTAAAGAAATCGGAAAACAGTTCTGGGTATTATACATTAAAAAAAATTCGTCAAAACAATCCAATCCTATCAGAAATATTTAGAAAAGAAAATCCTGAAATATCGCTACCGAAGTTTAAAAAATATTTTAAACTGGCCAACACAAATAATTATCAAAATATAATGCAGTTAAATGATGGCAATCCTTTTTTGCTGTTTTCAGACAAAGACAATCTAAATGTTTTGGTATTGAGTAGTTATTTTGATGATTCATGGTCTGATCTGCATTTTAAAGGAATTTTTATTCCATTACTTATTAAAATGATTAAGTATGCCGCATTTAATCTGGATAAATTGGGAAAACAAATTATTATTGGAGATAATACAGTTATCAACATCAGCAATAGAAGAACAAAAGAGCTATATGAATTATTAGCCCCCGAGGGTGAAAAAAACAGAATTACACCTGTGTTTTCAGGCTCAAACACCACTTTTGATTTAAACGATTTTTCCAAACCGGGAAATTACAAAATACAACAAAGTTCAATTACTCACTCTGTGATTTCGGTAAATGTAGATTCCAAGAAACTGGGAGTGAATAGAATAGATATTGAGAAAATTGTTTCTGATAATGACAATATAGAATTGATAAGTGAAAATGAAAGTGTAAATGAAAAAGTAAAAGAAGCCAGATTTGGTGAAGAGTTTTGGAAATATATTATTGGTATTGCTGTTTTAATTTTATTGTTTGAAAGTTTTGTAGTTAAAAAGATAGAAGGAAGAATATAAATATTTCCCCTTAAAAAAGGGGACTAAGGGGTTGTAAAAGAGAACAATAATTTTTGCATATAAGGGATTAAGAACCCCCTTGCCCCCTTCCTCCAAAGGAGTCCCTATGGGAAAGGGGGGAATTATATTTATC
>DAOWAQ010000230.1 GCA_030634505.1 Calditrichia bacterium | reverse complement strand
CATTGGTTGGAAGATTATGCTTTATTTATTGCAATAATGCGAAATAAAAATAATCAACCCTGGTATAAATGGGATGAAAAAACTAAAAAAAGAGACAATAAAACCCTGAATACCTTGCGTAAGAAACTCGCAGAACCTATTGAAAAACAAAAATTCTTTCAATGGTTATTTTTCAAGCAATGGTTATCTGTAAAAAAATATGCCAATGAAAAAGGTATCAAAATTATTGGGGATATTCCTATTTTTGTTTCAATGAACAGTGCTGATGTTTGGGCACATACAAATATGTTTTATTTCGATGATGACTTAAAACCAAAGGTTATCTCCGGTGTACCTCCTGATTATTTCAGTGAAACAGGACAACTTTGGGGGCATCCGCTTTATAATTGGAAAACAATTGCCAAAACGAACTTTGAATGGTGGATAAGTAGATTCTCTATGGCATTTACTCAAGCTGATGTTGTAAGAATTGATCATTTCCGGGGACTATATAATTATTGGGAAGTACCATCAAATGAAAAAACTGCGATAAATGGGAATTGGAAAAATGGACCAGGCAATGAACTATTCGAAGCTGTTATTAAAGAATTAGGCGATGTACAAATTATTGCTGAAAACCTCGGTGACTTTGATAAAGAATCTTTGGAAGGTGTAGAGAAGTTAAGAAAACATTTTTCATTTCCCGGAATGAAGATTCTACAATTTGCTTTTGGATCAGATTCGCAAGATCCATTTCTACCTCATAATTTTGAAAATGATTTTGTGGTATATACAGGTACCCATGATAATGATACTACCGTTGGATGGTATACAACAACTTCTACGGAGAAAGAACAAGACTTTGCCCGTAGATATATGGCTGTCAGTGGATCAGATATTGCCTGGGATTTAATTCGATTAGGATGGGCTTCGGTTGCAGATACTGCGATCACAACAGTTCAGGATTTGTTGAGTCTTAGTCATGATTCACGTATGAACACACCTAGTACTGTGGGACCTCAAAATTGGAGCTGGCGTTTTTGTAATGGGGATCTTGGTGATAATGTGGCAGATAGGCTTTATGAACTTACGAATTTATATAACAGATTAAATTCATAAAATATTTATTTTTCCATATTTAGTTTATCTAATTCGCGACCCAATTTTTCCAGATTCATAAAGGGGTTGTTAGGATATTGTTGATGCAACAATTCAGATAAATAATCACTTTCACCATTCTGCATTGTGCGAACTGCACTGTTTACATCAACACTTAATCTTAGGCCATACAAGGTGATATCCAAAATAATATGATTGGTGGCAATATCAACAATTGCCCGGTTTGTAGTCCAGGCAGTTTTTTTGGGCATTTTCACGTCAGCTTCACCCATTAACAATTCTCTTCTGTCTGCCACTAAAATTATTTTATGATCCCATATTTTTTGTAATTCTTTTTCTTTTATATTATAAGAATATAAATATTCGGTATCGAAATCTATGTCAGTAAAACTAAAGAGAGTCACTTTTACGTTTTTGTTTTTTGCTTTATTTAGATGTTCCTCCAAAGGATTAAATTCTCTTTTCCAAACTGATAAATATATTTCATTTTGGGCATTTTCAATTATCTCTTTGGCTTTTTGAATCATGTTTTGATATCCAACAATATTCCAAAGATGATCAGTAACAAGATTCGATTCTATTCCCTTTAGACTCTCCCTTGCATCTGAAATTTTCTCCTTTAGTCTGTCTTCCAATAACTTGAATAATTGTTCTGGAGGCAAAGGCACATATTTTTCCGGTTCAGAATATAATGCGTTTACAGCTCCTACATTTTCCAGTTGTTTTATAACACCATAAATTGCAGACCTGGGTACACCGGAATTTTTGCTTAATTCGTATCTTGTTACAGGGCTATTTTGCAATAATGAAACAAAAGTTTTTGCTTCATAAACTGTAAAGCCCAATTCTTTAACTCGTAATGCAATTTGATCTAATTGAGACACTGAATTCGCCTTTTATATATAAAATACAATTATATTTAATCTACCTTAACTTCTTTTGATAAATGCCTAAACCAGTTGAAATACAATCCTGTTGAAAGAATAATTAATAATAGTAATAACCATCCAAATTGATCCCACCTTTTTAAGATTATTGACATGCTAGTCAAAAACAATACTACTTGCCATGGCACAGCCATAAATGTAGATAGTATATCTCTTCGGTTTTCTTTATTAATCTCACTTAATTTTTCTTGATTAATTTTTTCTCTTACCGGACCCCAAAATCCAAATGGTCTCGTTCTTTTATAGAATTCAATTAAAACATTTTCATCTGTCGGCTTGGAAGCAAATGTTCCAATAATCATTCCTATCAATGAAGAGACAGTTGCAATCATAAAAGAATAATATTCAGGAATATCAGGAAATATCAATCTTTGTAATATGGCAGCTACCATTCCAGCCACAGTGCCGGCAGCAAATCCATATCCGTTCATTCTCCACCAATACCAGCGAGCTAATGTTGGTATTAAAAGTCCAGCGCCGAGACTGGAAGTTATCCATCCCCAAATTTCATTAATATTGTTTATTAACAGCATAAAACCAAGCCCAAGAATTACTATTATTACAGAAGATACGCGACTATGTGTCATCAATTGCTTTGGTGATGCATTAGGATTTAAATATGTTTGATATATATCTTTTACCCAATATGCTGCGCCGGCATTCACAGTAGAATCAAATGTTGACATAGCTGCAGCCATTAATCCTGCCACCAATAGTCCTTTTACACCAATTGGAACGAGTTGATTTATAACAACCGGTAATACAGTCTCTGGATCGGCAATAACCCCTTGTTGACTTCCCAAAACAACTCCCATTGTGGCAATTGCGGCAATAAACGGCCAACGGAATGATAATAGAAATGTCCAGAACAATGAAAGTAAACCCGATTCCCGATCACTTCGTGAAGCAAAGAATCTTTGAATCATGTATTGACTGGTACCGCCGCTACCTTCAAGAGTTACTTTTAACAAATAAAACAAAATTGCAATCCCAAATAGATTGTAAATTGAATAAGCTGATGCTTCCGGTAAATCTAAATTCCAATTTGGTATCATGCTGGTCCAGGCATCTCTGGTTGTTTCTATTGCCATGAACCCTCCTTCTCTAAGAGGTACTGAAACCTGAAACGAAGCCGGCAAATCAAAACTAACCAATGCCAGAGCACATACAAATATAATCGTTCCAAATATTAATATCCCTTGAAAAACATCCGTCCAGACAACCCCATATAATCCGCTTGCTACTGTGTAAATCATAGCTAAGACAATCATAAAAGTTGCTGCCCAAAACTGAGGGGAGAGACCCAACATAGAAGGAATACCCAAAAATTCAGCAACAAACTTTCCTGAACCAATTGCAAAATAGGTAATCATTGCTATTGTCATTATAATTATCGAAAAAGCAGCGATTAGTCTGGCGACATCACCTTGTTTGTCCTTTCCAAAGCGAAAATGCATCCACTCAGCCAAGGTCATTACCAACGCTCTTCTATTCCATTTTCCCTGAAATATCATCAAAAATGCCATGATCAATGTGACACCACCACGAATCTCAATAAAAAATCCACTGGCTCCTAAAGCAAAAATAAATGCCGTATTTATCATCGTCCCGCTAATATCCAAATTAGATGACATTCCGGATGCACCTAACGCCCACCACGGCATTCCCCTCCCTCCCAAAAAATAAGAATCAATACCGCTTGATGCTTTTCTGGAAAAATAAAGGCCTATTCCTACCATCCCTACTAAATAAACTATTACTATTGAGTAATCAAGTGTGGACATCCGCTACTCCTTATTCAGACATATATATCCAAAATGTAAATGAAATTTTATTCTAAAATATTAATTTAACTGATTATAATTGAAATTTACTTTGAATATTTTTATCAAAGGCGATAAGTATAAAATGCCGATTCATAAAAGAATCGGCATTTTGAACTACTTTAATTTCTAACCACCATGTATTATTTAAGCATGATTAGTTTTTTGACTGCTGTATGATTATTCGTAATCAATTTGTAGAAGTAAACGCCTGAAGAAATGCGTTTACCATGTTGATCCAATCCATTCCAGGTTTTTGCATAAT
>DAOWAQ010000303.1 GCA_030634505.1 Calditrichia bacterium | reverse complement strand
CATCTCTTTGCATGCTGGCGTAAAGCGTTAGGCGGTTAATATTATCATCAATATTAAAATAATTTGCCAGATAAGATGCAAGTCCTTTAGATGTGTTTAATTTTGAATGAAATTTTACAATTGATTTAAGATCTTTTTGACATTTTTGAATATCTTTATCCCATTTTACATCACTTTCACAAAGATCTTTTAGATTCCATTTAAATATATCAGGAACGTCAGATCTTGACATGTTAGCGTCGGGTTTAAAAGAGGGCAGGTTGTCAATGGGACCTGCAATGACTGCAATTGATAAAATTACAACACCAATCCAAAACCAATAAAATTTTCTTTTTGTCATGTTCAACTCCATATTTTGATGGCTAGTATTTTAATTGAAAACAAGTATTCAAATATACGTTAAAAAATTAAAAATGGATAATAAAAAATTAAGGATGCTTGAATCTTTTTGTTTGTGAAGGATAATAAAAAAACCCAATACAAAACTGTACCGGGTCTGATTGCGGAGGATGTAGGACTCCTCCATAGGAGTTCCTTCGGAAGAACCACTTCCATAGGAATGCCTTCGGCACAAGCGATTACCTGCGTCCCGATTCATCGGGATGGTTTACCAATTAGCCTAAAATAAAAAACCCAATACAAAACTGTATCGGGTTTGATTGCGGAGGATGTAGGACTCGAACCTACAAGCGGTTACCCGCGGCGGTTTTCAAGACCGCTGACTTACCAGTTAGCCTAATCCTCCTGGAATATCTTGCGGAGAGGGTGGGATTCCTCCGTAGGAGTCCCTTCGGGAGGACCCACGATAACTATCTCTCAGTTATTTTTTGATTCTTTAGCCAATTATAGCCATTTATTGTTTTAAAGAATCTTTCTCTCTTCATTGCTTCTTGCTTATAATTATATTTTTCAAAATAATGTAATTTCCATAGGCGTCTACCTTTCGTTGATCGAACCTTTCCAGCATTATGAGTTTTTAATCGATTTTCGAGATTGGATGTCGATCCAAAATAGTATCCACCATCTTTTTCACTTTTTAAAATATAAGCATAAAACATTGCGGAGAGGGTGGGATTCGAACCCACGATAGGGGGTATGCCCCTATACTCGCTTAGCAGGCGAGCGCCTTCAGCCAGCTCGGCCACCTCTCCAATGCTTCTAAAGCCAACAAATTTACTTATTAAATAAAATTCAGTCAAGCCACTATTTTGGTTTTTTACTCATCACATATTTTAAATGATTGATTCTTTTAAAGAAAACTTTTATTTTCAATTAAGTAAGGAGATATAAAATGAAAATTAAAAAATATGCAATTATTAGTTTGTTTTTACTTTTATTTTTTCAAATGCCCATATTTTCTTCCGATTTTAATATGGAATATCTTTTTAATATTTATGAACAGTATCGTTCGGTACCAAAGAATTTGATGCTTATGAAACATAAACATGTTGTTCATGAATTAAGTATTATTCAAGATTTAAATAATACTGTAAAAGTTGAACAGGTGGGAAATTCAGTTGAAAATCGATCCATCAATCTTGTGTCGTTTGGAAAGGGTAAAATCAAAATACTTTTATGGTCACAAATGCATGGCAACGAACCAACTGCAACAGCGGCACTCTTGGCGATTTTCAGGTATTTTGCGGATAATATTGATAATCCGTTTGTACAATATCTGCAAAAAAATATATCAATTCATGCACTAATTATGTTAAATCCTGACGGAGCGGAACGGTTTCAGAGGCGAAATGCGTATGATATTGATATTAATCGCGATGCAAATATGCTTCAAACTCCCGAAGGAAAGATACTAAAAAATATGCAGGAAAGAATTAAGCCTGATTATGGGTTCAATTTACATAATATGGGTGGAAGAGAAACGGTAGATGGCACAAACAATATTTTAAAAATTGGCCTGATGGCGCCTCCATTCAATAAAGAGAATGAAGACAACCCAATCAGAATCAAAGCAAAGAAAGTTGCAGTGCACATCAAATCTGTGTTGGACAAATATATTAATGGTCATGTTGCAAAATATAAAGCTGATTATATGCCAAGAGCATTTGGAGACGCTATGCAATTTTGGGGTGTAAGTACAGTGCTTTTGGAAACCGGCTCCTATACTGGTGATGATCCGATATTTTTAGAAAAATTGAATTTTGTAGCTTTGTTATCTGTTTTTGATATACTTGCTAAAAACAAACTTACGGAAATTGACGAAAAAAAATATGATGAAATCCCATTGGAAGGTAGACCGGTTTTTGATTTACTGATTAAAAATGCTTTAATAGTCAATGGTTTGAAAATTGAGCCATTCATGGGTGATGTAGGAATTAATGTTGACTACAAATTAAAAAATGGTAAGATTGATACAATTGGTTATATAAAAGATATTGGTGACTTATCCATATATAATGGAAAAAACATAATTGAAGGCGAAGACCTTGTCTTGACGCCAGGATTTATAGCAATAGATAATGTTAATAAAGAAAATAAATCTGAATTGCTTCAAAAAGGATTTACAACAATTTATCATACCAATGAAGATTTAAAACTTCAGCTAACCCCGACTATTCTTGATACAGATATTCTGATTGAAAGAATTCCTGAATTTACTTCAATACTGGCAAAAAAATATAATCTTTCAAAAAAAGGCGAAATAAAAAGAAACTATGCTGCTGATATATTATTGTTTTCGAAAGAAAATGACTCTTCGGTTGATTTAGGAAATTTGAGGTATTTAATAGTTAACGGGCAAATAAAAAAAACGCAGGAGTAAAATCCTGCGTTTTGAAATTAAAAAGTTACCAGTTTCTTTCACCTGTAATATTAATCGATCTAAAGCCATTTCCATTTGCGGGCGGTGCAGCTTTCAAAGAAATAAATACGATAGGATCTTCTAAACTATCACCGGGCGTCCATGTAAACTGAAAATCAGTCCTTCCGGATCCAGATGATTGATAATCACCTAATTGAACATTAATATCACCATACAAATTTCCAGTACTAGCTTCCACGTTTATTTGTGTAGATTCAACAAGCGGATGTCCCCAAATATCGTTTACCCTGAAATTAAATTGTTTTGGATTGTTGAGAGCAGTGTATGTAAAATATGTAGAGTCTACCCAAATCACATCTGTTGCATCTGATAATAAAATTGAGGTAGAATCATAAATTGATATATATCCCAATGTATCTCCATAGGTCCAGGCTGTGATGTTGGCAAAGGGATTGATTGCAGGGACTGGAGGTAGTGGAGCAGCACTCATGAATCTAACAGCAGCTCTGCCCAATTCATCAGTGACTGCGGAACCTTCAACTATTCCATAATCTGTTGAGAAATATATGACAGTTCCCGGGGCAACAGGATTACTATATTTATCCCCCACAAAAGCAGTCACAGTATCTATAAGTCCAGAATGAATTCTTCCTGCTATATTTCCCTGGGCAATTGCTACACTAAAATGCCGGTCATCTGGCAAACCTCCATATATTGCCAAT
>DAOWAQ010000404.1 GCA_030634505.1 Calditrichia bacterium | reverse complement strand
GTAGTCATGCTTCCTTCAGACTTCCGGTCACCCGAAACGCCCCCGTATCAAGTACGGGGCAGGCTCTTGCAGCTTACTAATGGACTTCGCCAACTCGCCCATAAGGGATTTGCATCCTCTGGATAATCTGTGTTATATTCCTAATAAAAATATACACGTGCCATGCCGGGCACACACAATTGGCTGCACCTGACAAAACCGCCGTTTTTTTAAATTACGTTAAGTGATAATTTTTTAATTCATTTCGTTGTTTCAGTTTCTGTGTAGCGGTTTTGCAGGTGAGCCAAAAATGTTAAATTGCATACCTATTAATATGATGCGAAACAAAATTGATAATATTTTGTTCGAAACAAATATCTTTATTATCTTTACTGAGTTGTTTCAATATACAAATTAAACTAAAAATAATAAAAGGAGCCTGGCATGCGGCCAACAATCAGATTCCTCACTGACGATTTATGCAAGCAGATAATATCTGAAGCAATTTCAATTTTAACAAAACTTGGCGTTGAAATTCAAAATCAAAATGTTCTCTCCATGTTATCGGATCACGGTGCAGATGTCAATCTTGAAAATAGCCATGTAAAATTATCAGAAGAAATAATTAATAAAGCTTTAAAAACTTCTCCAAAGTCTTTTAAACTGTTCGATGTCTATGGAAATCAAACCCATGATTTTTCCGAATACAATGTGCATTTTACTCCGGGATCAGCAGCATTATACTTGCTTGATTACAAAACAAATAAAATGCGCAAACCGGTAACGGATGATTATATAAATTATGTGAAGTTGGTGAATCAGTTAAATAATATCTCTTCCCAGAGTACGGCTTTTATTCCATCTGATGTGCATGAAAAGATTTCCGATAGTTACCGTTTATTTTTAAGTTTGCTTTACGGAGAAAAACCTGTGGTAACCGGTACTTTTACCATTGAAGCATTTCAAATTATGTTAGATTTGCAACTTGTAGTTCGTGGTTCCAGTGATAGGTTAAAAGAGAAACCGTTAACCATATTCTCCTGCTGCCCCACTTCTCCTTTAAAATGGAGCGATGTTACTTCACAAAATGTGATTGACTGTGCCAACAATTCTATCCCGGTTGAATTTATCTCAATGCCGCTGTCGGGTTTTATGGCGCCGGTAACCTTGGTCGGAACTTTGGTTGAACACACGGCGGAGACCTTAAGTGGAATTGTTATTCATCAGCTGACCAATCCAGGTGCGCCATTTTTATACGGTGGCTCGCCGGCTATTTTTGATATGCGCTACGAGACAACGCCAATGGGCGCCATTGAAACAATGATGATTGACTGCGCTTATAATGAAATAGGGAAATACCTTGGGGTACCAACCCAGGCATATATTTCACTCAGCGACGCCAAACAACTGGATACACAGGCAGGACTGGAAAGTGGAATCGGCGCCACGTTAGCAGCACTTTCCGGAATTAATAATATTTCCGGTCCGGGCATGCTTGATTTTGAAAGTTGTCAAAGCTTGGAAAAACTGGTTGTTGATAATGAAATTTGCGGCATGACCAAAAGATTAATACAGGGTATTGAACCAAAAGAAGATTTTCCGGCATTGCCTATTTTTGAAGAATTATTAAAGGAACAACATTTGTTAATTGCCAAACATACCCGAAAATATTTTAAAAGTGAAATTAAGTTGCCGGGTTCGACAATTGACCGGGCAAACAGAGCCCGTTGGAAAATGGATGGTTCTTTGACTTTGGGCGAAAGAGCAAATCGCGAAGTTGAGAAATATTTAAATAATTACAAACCTTCGGATCTGGCGCAGACTGTCAAAAGTGATTTGATTAAACTAATGGAAACCGAAGCGCGTCGCTATGAAATGGATAAATTGCCGGAGAGGATTTTATAAATATGGACGGATCTTTTATCCTTGAAGATATATTACCACCTGCCCGGGACGTTTTGCAAAACCAAGGATTTAAACCCGATTCGGAAATACGGGACAGGATTACCGCCCTTTTTAATGATGCAATGGAATTATTTAAGAAAAGTGCCAATCCACAGGGAATAATTGCTGAAATATCAATAAAAGAATTTGCTGTAATTTATGAAGGTGAAAGCAAAAATGATATTGATAATCCGCTTATTCGTATCTTCCCTCAAGCTGATTATTTGGCCTTATTTGCTTTAACTATGGGTGAGGAGGTCAGCACAAATATTGAAACGCTTTTTCAGAAAAATGATTTTCCGGTTGTATACATGCTCGATACTATTGCATCGCTTGCAGCAGATAACGCAGCCGAATTATATCAGGGAAAATATATGAAAAGTTTGACGGAAGAAAATTATGACACTGTTGAAAATTATGTTTTGGCTTACAGCCCGGGGTATTGCGGCTGGCACATAAGTGGTCAGAAAAAAATGTTTGAATATTTAAAACCTGAAAAAATCGGTATAACACTTAATGACAGCTTTTTGATGAAACCATTAAAATCAGTAAGCGGCGTGTTGATTGCCGGTAAAAAGAAAATTCATATTTTTCCAATCAATTTTTATTTCTGTCAATATTGTAAAACAAAATCCTGCCGGCAAAGGATTAAAAGCCTGACGGTAGCTTAAAATTAAGCAGGGAGAAAATAATGCAGATTTTTGAACAGATTTCAGAATTTTTACAAAAAGGTGATGATGAAAAAGTCTTTGAATTGACAAAACAGGCAATTGAACAAAAACTACCG
>DAOWAQ010000336.1 GCA_030634505.1 Calditrichia bacterium | reverse complement strand
CAACCGGAGAATTATCATTTTCAGAGATTCTGTTTTCCAGATCTTTCCAGGAATTTACATTTTTGAGTTTAAATGATTTCTTTAAAATTGAAAGTAGTTCTTGTTCATCAAAACAATTTGATTTAAAATTTATTCGTAACACATTGTGATCTTTAAATATATTTTGTTCAGCAAAATTTAAAATACTTGTTTTTCCTGCTCCTTTTTCTCCGATTAAAATGGATAAAACATCATTTCCTTCCTGCCATCTTTCATAGAGTTTTGATATTTTCTCGGTCTCAACTTTTCTTTCAAAGTAAAATCTATCGTCAACTTCAGGCTTTACCCAAAAAAGGCGTTGGTAAACAGTTGGAATATTGGATAATTTTAATTTTGCATGTTTTGAATAATTCACAAGAATTTCTGCAGCAGTAATCGATGTTTTATTCTTATTTAAATGCAAGATAGATCCAATCTTATAAAAAAGGGTCTTAATTGAATCAGAAAAAATAAGGACTATAAAATCGTATAGTTTTTTTATTATGTTTTGAAGATGAATTTGATTTTTTTCGCGCTTTAACTTTGAAATATAATCGATGAGTTGATTTGTATTTGTTAATCTCTGGTACCCAGTATATAATTCCTGGGATTTTTTAATTAAAAGATCGTTTGAAAACACTAAGGAATCTTTACTCTCCTGCCATAATTTCTCAATTATTTCCCTGGACCGTTTAAACGATGTTTTGATAATGGAAAGGGCTTCTTCGAATTCACCATTGCCACTTGTATTTTTCAATAAAGTAGTAGCAGAATCCCAATTTAATTCATATAAATGATTAATCTCAGTAAGTGAACGAATGATACTGCTTATTCTGTTTTTTGCTTCAGAGACTTGATTGTTATAATTTTTTCTGTCTGGTTGAATAATTTCATTAGTAATCAATTCAGGGAATGGAATCGAATAAATTTTGGATTTTGGCGGCAAACTCCCGTTTTTTTGAAACTTAACAATATTATGCTTTGCAGAAATTTTATTGCTGGCAATTTCAATGTGTTCAATATAGTTCTCCAGAGATTCGGGAATTTGAGTTTGGTGCATTGCATCAATTAATTGTGGAATCTTTTGATTTTTTAAATCATCTAAAAAAGATTCTTTGGTTTTAATAATCTTTTGTTTAAATACACTACAAGTAAACTCAGAATTATATTTATTTTCCTCTTTTTCTATTGAATTTAAAATATCTTCGAATGCCGGATTAAGAATAACCTCACTGTTTATAACTATATTTTTAGAAGACTTTCTGAATTCCTCAATAACATTTAATTGAAGTATATAAACTTCCAGGTTTTTTGTCCAGGTTGCTTTAATTCCGAAAAAATGCTCTTTCCAATAATTAACAAATTTTTTAAAGTTTTTTTCCGCATTTTTTTTATTATACGATAATAGTTCTTCTCTGTATTTTTTGTTGGGTAAAATAAATGTTCCGGCATATTGCCAATAATATTCAATATTTTCTAATGTTTGTTTCCATTCTTTATCGATGAAGTGATCCATTTGATTTTCACGTTCATGCAATGATTGCAAAATAATATCAGTTTGATTCAAAATTTCTGCAATTGTAAAAATCTTTTCAAAATAGTCATTATTTTCAAACGGGTCTTGTAAATTTTCAAGATCATCAACAAATAAAGATTTTTCTTTTAATTCAGAAATCTTGTTAAAAATATCACGGTACTGATCAGAAATTTCGGTTAAGAATTGTTGCCATAGATTAAAAACAACATTAGTAACAGGTACCTCAAGATAACTTGTTAAAAAATTATGTAAATCAATTTTACGGACAATGGTTTTTGAACCATATATATTTAAGGAAAGCTTTTTAAGCAATGAATATATTTTTTTCCTAAACTTGAAACCATTCCTGTCGCTGGGCTGAACTTGAAACAAAGAGGACGAAAAATCGAGTTTGGTTTTTTCGGGTAAACTATATTGAATTTCATTAAATCCTTTTTGCCATGTGTTTGAAAGAGATTTTAGCGATAAATCATCTGATGTATATTTTATATTTTCTGCCCATGAGATAATTTGATTAAACTTCTTTCTAACTTCATCCCATAATTCTTCGGGAAGATTATGTGCTTTGCCATTCGTGGGAAGATAAACCTTTAGTTCGTCAAGTATAGATTGTAAATGCCATAGCTTGGAATAATGGTTTTTTATCCAATCTGAATAAGTCTGCTTTAAGCAGTCTTTCACAGTATTCTCAAAATGATCAGTTAATTGATTTATGTTAATGAATTTTTCCAAAATGAACCCAAATACATGTGAATTTATTGTTTAAAACTAATCCATAAATTAATCATATTGAATACATATCTGCAATCATATTTAACAATTTGCAAATGATAAATATTCTGATAACTTACACACAACATAGTAACATATTATCGGCTAAACTTTTCATAGACTTAATTATAATAAATAAATGTACTTATAGGTATGATTAATAGATTTTTTAAAAATTATCGGCAAGCATATTCAGGATTGCCTAAAGCGGTTTGGTTTTTATCTTCTGTCGTTCTCATAAATCGAACAGGCTCGATAGTATTTTTCTTCATGACTCTATATTTAACAAGCCAAAAAGATTATACAGTTGCTGAAGCCGGACAAATGATTAGCATTTATGGCTTAGGGGCATTATTTGGAGCATTATTAGGGGGATGGCTTACCGACAAAATCGGATCGATGAAAGTGCAATTATTTAGCCTGATGTTTTCGGGGATTGGATATATCATTTTAGGTTTTGCTGAAGAGAGTTTTCAAATTGCCGGTTTATTATTTGTTATTGCTGTTGTATCAGAAGCATTTAGACCGGCAAACGCAACAGCTATTGCTGAAGTTACTTCACCTGAAATACGATCACGCGCTTATGCCCTAAATCGCCTGGCAATCAATATCGGTGTAACTATTGGTCCGGCAATTGGCGGATTTCTGGCAACAATCAGTTACATGTATTTGTTTTGGATTGATGGATTAACCTGTTTAATTGCCTCGGTAGTATTATGGTTTTTTCTTGATAAATTTAAATTTATAGTAACAAAATCGGATGATGAAAAAAATATATCCATAAAATCACCCTGGAAAGACAAATTATTTCTTTATGTATTGCTATTATTATTAGTAATGGGATTTGCTTTCATTCAAATATTTAATACATGGCCCTTATATTTAAAGACGGTTTACAATTTACTTGAAGATAAGATTGGTTTATTGCTTGCGCTCAATGCATTAATGGTTGCATTTGTAGAAATGCCATTAATTCACAATCTTGAAAAATATAATGTGATTAAAATTATGGGAGTAGGCGGATTTTT
>DAOWAQ010000266.1 GCA_030634505.1 Calditrichia bacterium | reverse complement strand
CGATTTATATGATTTGATTCCAATGGATGAAAACCATCTTGGGGTGATTATTGGTGATATTGCGGGGAAAGGCGCCGGGGCAGCTATAATGATGTCACTGTTGCTGGCGGGATTTCGAGCGTATAAAAAAACTCATTTTACTGTTTGTGAAACTGCCGCTCGCTTAAATAATCTATTAGAAGAAAGTGTCAGCGCTTCCCGATATGCCACATTTTTTTACGGCATATTATCTTTGGATGAAAAGAAAATTACTTATACTAACGCCGGGCATAATCCTCCAATTATTTTAAAAAAGAATGGATTTATTGAAAAATTAACTACGGGTGGTATTGTATTGGGATACTTGGCAAATGAAACCTATCGACAAGAGGACGTTTCGTTTAATGAGGGCGACCTGATTGTCTTATACACGGATGGAATTACAGAAGCCATGAATGATGACTCAGAAGAATTTGGCGAAGAACGACTTCTAAGTGCCATAAGAAAATTCCAATCAAATAATAGTTATGAAATAAGAAAAAAAATCATGGAAGAATTAAAATCTTTTACAGGTTACAATGAACCGGATGATGATGCCACTTTAGTGATTATTAAACATACCTGACAAATTAATACTCAAAAATTTAATTTTTTCTTGATTTTGCCTAAAATAAAATATATAATGACACAATTAGTGATTTTGGCAAAATAAATAATTATGACTAATAAAACTCAAATAAAAATACTTTACATTGAAGATGACCTTGAATCCAGGGAAGTAATGGCTGATATTCTGCATTTTCACGGATTTAAATTCATCAGTGCCTCAAGGGGTATTGAAGGCATAGAAATAGCAACAAAAGAAAAGCCCGATTTGATATTGATGGATATCAATCTTCCTGATATGCAAGGTTATGAAGTAACCACATTTCTTAAATCAAATCAAAGTATTAAAAACATTCCTATCATTGCTTTGACCGGATTTACCGGAAAAGGTGCGAAAGAACTTACATTGGCTGCAGGTTGTGATGGGTACATCTCAAAGCCCATCAATATAACAGAATTTCTTCAACAAATAGACGAATACCTTCATGGCAAAAAGGATTTAGTAGATCCAGAAATTGAAAAAAAATATTTGGCTGAATACAATGTACGCCTTGTTGAGAAACTACAGGCTAAGATCGAAGAACTGGGAAAAATGAATTCAAATCTTTCCCAAATCAATGAAGAACTTAGCCTGTCCAAAGAACAATTAACTGAATATAATAATCGTCTTTTTTACATGAACAATCTTGCCAACCTGCTCAGGCTTCAAAAATCCCCACAAGATTTGTTGCAGCTTTTACCATTCAAGCTAAAAGAAGGATTCTCCGTTGATCGCAGCATTATATTTGAATATGATGAAAAAAGTGAAAAATTGAAACCTTTGTATTTTGCAGGTGTGGCATCAGAAAATTTAAAGAAAATTAAACTTACTTTATCCAAAGAATTTTACAAACACTTGCGTAAAGAGAACAAAGTACTGTGGATCAAAAACAAATCGGAAATTATTGATTCCTCATTAATGACTCTTGCACAAAATTTCAATTCCCTTTCCTTTGTACTGGCATCCATTTCGGGGTGGCGCACCGGAACTGATGATACTGGTATTTTCAGCTCAATTAATACATCCAGTTTAAAACACAATTTGCGTAAGAAATCCGAACAAATGCCGAAAAAACTTCTGCTTTTCGTTGATCGCGGTAGAAGCCAGAAACCTTTCCTGACTTACGAAATCCGCATTCTAAAAGCTTTTATTCAATCGATAAGTATTATATATGAAAATATGCTGCTTTATCACGACCTATATGACATTTATCAAATCCGGAAAAAAGAAGCCATCACAGACCCCTTAACTTCTCTAAATAACTATCGCTATTTTCGTACAGAATCGGAGCGTGAGTTATTACGATCTGAACGTTATAAGAAACCCTTTTCTCTTGCAATTATAGATATCGATAATTTTAAACCGTACAATGATTCCCATGGACATCTTGCAGGAGATAAAGTTTTAATTGCCTTGGCTAAATTATTAAAAGAAAATACCCGCAAAAGCGATATTACTTCCCGCTATGGTGGTGATGAGTTTATAATCATTCTGCCCGAACTGGAATTAAACCAGGCAAAATCTTTGGCGGAAAAACTATGTGACAAAATGCATCAATCGGAAGATCTTAAAAAACTTGATTTAAAGAGTGTAGGATTAAGTATTAGTATTGGCATTGCATCTTTCCCGGAAAGTGGTAAGACCATAGACAAGCTGTTAAAAAAAGCGGACGACGCCTTATACGCTGCCAAGAAATCCGGGAAAAATACCGTATCTATTTGCGCCTAAATATAATCTAAAAATAAACTGACAATCCAAGCAAAGCACCAACATCATCAATTCCCCAACCATCACTTTCAACTTTTCTATCTTCTATCCTGTCAGGATCTTGTGAATGTTCATATACTCTCAATGTCTGACGATTCTCATAGAAGTAATAGGCATTAAATCCGTATTCAGCATGAAGACTCATATTATTCTTAAAAAACCATTCCAATCCAATGCTTCCCATTAACCCAAATTGATAATTCTCATTCTTTCTTTTTTTATCATAAACATTAACATTTCCAGAAGTGACAACCTCATCCGTGTCAAAATCGTTTAAATTCAAACTAAGATATGGTCCAATGCCGTAAAATAATTTTATTTCATCTTTTAAATTAAGATATTTTAAAAATTGAGCAATAAATTGAATATTCGTATAAATATGATCACGCTTTTGATTCAGAAGAGATGTATCTGTGTAAAACATATTTCTTGTTTCATCTTCTCCCCAACTATCAATCCGTACACTTACTCCAAATCGAAATGCTTTTTCGTCACTACAATGATATTTGTAAGAAAGCAATGCTCCTTTAAACGAAGACAATGAAATGAAATCATAAACGCGAAATTGAAGTGAGTTGGTTTTAAATACTTTTAAAGTGTCAGCATTTTCTTGAGCATTTGATAATGAAAATATCACTACCACATACAACAAAATAATAAGTTTTGTTTTCATAATAGATTACCTCATTTTTGATCAAAGTTTATCAAATCTTGTTTTTTAAGAAAAATCTATATAGAATATATAATTAATTATGAAAAAAACAAATAAAAATTAACTTAAATAAAAATAATGTCATTTATAATCTAAATATGAATTCGAAGACAATAACCAGAACCAGTATATTTGCTTTTGGTTTTTCTTGTTTCTTGGTTCTTTTTTCTTGGCTTCTGGTTATTTATTCTGTACCATAAATTCTGTCACCTGCATCACCAAGTCCGGGTAAAATATAGCCGTGTGAATTTAATTGCCGGTCAAGCGCTGCCGTAAATATTTTTATATCGGGGTGATTATCTACCATTAGCTTTACACCTTCCGGCGCTGCTACCAAGCAAACAAATTTCATGGAATTCACACCAAGATTTTTTAAATAATCAATAGCAGCTACAGCGCTTCCACCGGTTGCCAGCATTGGATCAATTACAATAACTTCAGAATCGGCAATATCTGGCGGATACTTTGCATAGTACTCTACTGGTTTCAAGGTGTCTTTATCGCGGTACAATCCTAAATGCCCAACCCTTGCATGGGGTATAATTTTAAGAATCCCATCACACATCGCCATACCCGCACGCAATATCGGGACGAGAGTAACCTGTCTTGCCAAAACAAAGGCTTTTGTTCTTTCCAAAGGCGTCTCAACTTCCCTTTCTTTAAGCGGCAAGTCACGTGTAACCTCGTATACCATCAGTGCGCCGATTTCATCAAGCATATTTCGAAAGCTTAGATTGTTACTT
>DAOWAQ010000234.1 GCA_030634505.1 Calditrichia bacterium | reverse complement strand
TATCGGAGAGATAGTTTTTTAATAATTCCCAGGGTTTATTTATCAGATCATTTTTGTCAAAACCCGATAGATGCAAAAATTCACCGTAATGGGGTGTTAAAATAAATTTAGAATTCAGTTTTTTTGTAATCTCGGGAAATTCAGATAGAGCAAAAAGAGCGTCAGCATCAATCAGCGTCGGTTTCTTTTGTTTAATACAAATTCTTATACTCTCAATAATAACTTCTAATGTCTCCGATTCTCTGCCAACACCGGGCCCAATTAGAACAGCATCCGCCCATTCAATTTTTGACTGAATAGTTTTTAATCCCTTTATTGAAAACGAACCTTCACTCGTCTCGGGAAGCGGCACAGTCAGCGCTTCGGTAATTTTTTTCTCCATAATAGCATTAAGTCTTTTAGTAATACCGATGTTTATCAGACCGATTCCAGTACGTAGACCTCCGGCAGCGCTTAAATATGCGGCTCCGGTCATTCCCGGTGAACCTGCTAATATGAATAATTTACCAGCAGAATATTTGTGAGTATTCGCCTCAAGCGCCGGTAATTTTATATCGCTTTGTTCAACCAGATTAAGTTGAAGATTTGGATTTTGGATCTTGGATTTTGGAATTCCTATCTTTACTGTATGTAATTCACCCACGTGCTTTTTTGCAGGATAAAATATATGAGCGCGTTTTGGTAGCGCCATTGTGATAGTGAAATCTGCGTTTATTGCTGATCCGGGCGGAATTGCGCTATCTCCATTCAATCCACTTGGAATATCAACTGCTACAATGGGTACACTTTGTTTATTTATGAATTGAATAATATCTTCGTATAATCCTGTTGCAGGTCCATTTATCCCCGTACCTAACAAAGCATCGATTATCAATAAAGGTGATGATAATCTTTTAATATCTTTTTTAGAAGTAATTTGTTTGATAGGAATTTTTAGATTCTTGCAGGTAATAAAATTAGTTAAGGCGTCTCCCTTTAACTGATTCGGATCTCCGATTGAATAAACTACGATATTATAACCTTCATCAAATAGTTGGCGGGCAATGACGTATCCATCCCCTCCATTATTACCTTTCCCACAATAAATATAAACAGTGCCTGTAAGGTTATTTGTCTCAATACAATTTTGAATGATTTGGGCGGATTTAAGCCCGGCATTCTCCATCAATACCAGACCGGGTATTTTTACTTCGTTTATAGTGAATTCGTCTAATTGACGCATTTCAGAATTAGATACAACCTTGATCATAATTGAATTTTATCTCCTTCGATAATTACGAACGCGATAGAACTATCAATCGAATGTGAAAGAGAAACACTAACTTTTCTGTCACCAATTATTTTTTTTGTTTTACCGTAAAAATTCAAAAATGGTTTTCCTAAATCATCATTTTCCACTTCAATATCTTTCCAAGTGAGACCATGGCGAAGTCCTGTCCCGATGGCTTTAAATAAAGCTTCTTTAGCAGCAAATCGCACGGAATATGATGGAGCGCCTTTGTTAATTTTATCACGACAATATTTTTTTTCATTTTCTGTAAATATTTTATCGAGAAAACGATCATCATATTTTTCGATGAGTTTTTTAAAACGTTCTATTTCACAAATATCAACACCAATTCCACAAATAGACATAGTTGGTTTCTTTCTATCTTATTGTTAATTGACATTTACCTTAACTCTAAATTCTTGACAACAATTAATCTAAATCTTTAACTTGAATTAATTCATAGATTTAGTTTAATATTTTTGATATTAATAATTAAGATGCTAAATATCAAGAAATTAAATTATTTGTCATGTACATAATACTTGCAGGTAATGGTTGAAATCTCAAGATTCGGAATTGATTTCTAAAGCTAAATCCGGTGATGAATACGCACTGGAAGAATTGCTTGGCAAATACAAAATTGCAGTATATAATCTTGTTTATCGAATGGTTAAAGACAAACAGGAAGCAGAGGATTTAACACAAGAGACATTTATTAAAACATTTAAATCTTTACCTTCATTTAATGAAGAATACGCTTTTTCAACATGGATATTTAAAATAGCTACAAACAACTGTATTGATTTTTTTAGAAAAAGAAAGCTGAAAACATATTCCATTGACAAACCTATACAATATAAAACCTCTGAGATCCAACAAGATCATCCGGATACTGATCCAAATGCAGAAAAAAGTATGCTGGCAGAGGAACGTAGCGAACTGATAAAAAAGGCAATAGATTTTCTTCCTAAAAAATATAATGAAGCAATAGTGTTAAGACACATGAAAGAAAAATCCTACGAAGAAATAGCTGAAATGCTTAATCTACCATTAGGGACTGTTAAAGCAAGAATATTCAGAGCCAGGGAAATGCTTAACAAAGCATTAAAAGAAAAATTATCGGGATATTAATAGTTTTTAAATTAATCTATCATACTTCCATTCGGGTCATCGTTATTTATTTTTGCTATCATACCTAAAGATTTACAGTAGTCATTATAATTTTTTTGGAATGCCATAACCTGTTCAGTGTAGGTATTTATAATGTATTTTCCAGCTGGTAAATAGTCTGATTTTATGGACGGATTTAATGCTTTTAGTGTAGCCAAATTTAAATTACAGACATCAGCAATTTCATCAAGGTACTTTCTACTTTCGAAAATAGTGAATTTAATTTTTTGAGTTGGATGTGGATAATAATAATCATTTTTCGACATTCTAAATCCATATTTGTTTGGATTAGATAAAATGATTTTCGTGGCAATAATCTTAAAATAATATCGCTCGGTTTCTTCAGGTAAAGTTAAAGCGAAAAAATCATTTGTATTCTGACGCTGGATTGATTTTCTAACTCTGCTGGGACCTCCATTATATGCTGCGAGTGCCAAAGACCAGCTACCAAATCTTTCATGTAAATCTTTTAAATATCGAATTGCTGCAGGAGTGGCTTTCTCCGGGTCACGTCGTTCATCGACAAATTTATTAACTTTTAAACCATATAAATGTGCAGTTGATGCCATGAATTGCCACAATCCAACTGCTCTGGATCGGGAACGTATGGTAGGCAACAATGCGCTTTCGTGTACGGAAAGATATTTTAAATCTAAAGGTAGTTCTTTCTCTTTCAAATGTTTTTCAATCAGGTTAGAATATCTGCCAATGCGTTTCAGGTATAATTGAATTTGACCTTGTTTGTTTAATAATGAATAAAACTCCCTTTCAACACTTTCTCGGATAAAAGGATCATGTAAGTTGATTTTCTCTCCACAAAAATAAATACTATTTGGTATGTTATGTGAATTAACAAAACTTTTTCGAGTTGAAGCTAATATGTCTTCTTCAAGAAGCTGCATGCTGTTATTAAAATTGTAAATATTCTCATTCAAGCTTATTTGCAAATCTGTCATCTGTTGCTTATGGATAGAAAATTTATGTTCGAAATAAATTGTTTGAACGATAAAAACAAATAGAATGATTAAAAATATATTTAGGTACTTTTTTATTTTCATATATTGAAATCCTTTTTTTACTCTTATAAGCAATATGGCAAAGACCGTTCCTTGAATCTGTGTTACAAATCAATTAAACTTTAAAATAAAATTTTACATAAATGATTAGATTTTTAGTATTTAAATACCTTTTTTGTAAAATCTATTTCATATTTATTAATATAGTTATCGGATGAATAATCCAATTTTGTAGAATCTAAAAATTCAATATGAAGAAAATTATTTATATAGCTACAAAAAACGAACATAAAGTCGCAGAAATAAAACCCATTCTGAAAAATCTTAATGTAAATTTAAAGTCAATTTCTGTATACGATAATATTCCGGATGCGGTCGAAGATGGTATTACTTTTGAAGAGAATGCCAAACTAAAAGCTGAACATTATTTCAAGTACTTAAAATGGCCCGTAATAGCAGATGATTCGGGATTAGTTGTCCCGGCTTTGAATGGTGAACCGGGAATTTATTCAGCACGATACGCCGGCGAAAAATCAAACTATGCAATAAATAATGAAAAGCTTTTAAAAAATATGGAGAAACTTTCGGGCAGTGATAGATATGCTTATTTTATTTGCAGCGTTGTTTATAAAGACCAAAAACGAATGTTGATTG
>DAOWAQ010000074.1 GCA_030634505.1 Calditrichia bacterium | reverse complement strand
GCAACACTCCCCTTAAACATATTCTGCATGATTTCAGAATCAGGTACAGTGCGTAACTTCTGGATTTTTAAATGTTTTTTCCAAATACTACCAAAATTATTGAATACAAAACCGACACCCTTCAACACACCTTTTGCCCAATTTTTATTTCCGCTAACTATTGCATAAGCTAGTGCAATTAATTCCAAAAATAAGCGTACTGGAAACACCCATAAAAAAGTTAAGAATGAATAGTTTTTCAAAATCATAATTAAATTATTACGATGATTCAAATACATTTTTCTCGGATTTTCTGCCGGAAGTGTATAACCTGAATAGTGATAAAGGAATGTTTTTAATGTAATAACACTTTTATAGCCAATTAATTGAGCACGCCAATTAAGATCAATTTCCTCCATATGGGCAAAAAAATCTTCATCAAAAGAGCCTATTTTATTTAACAGAGATTTTCTAACAAGAACTGATGTTCCTGACGCCCAAAATATTTCTTGTGTCATATTATCGTACTGTGATTCATCCTTTTCCAATTCAATAAATACCCTTCCGCGGGCAAAAGGAAATCCGAAAATATCAATTTCACCCCCTGCACCACCGGAATAATCGAAATGAGTCTTCTTTTGTATTGAGAGCAATTTGGGCTGCACCAACCCGATATTTTCATCTGAATTTATTGTATTGTACAATTCTTCAAGAAAGTTTTCTGCAACCTCTACGTCGTTATTTAAAAAAAGTATGTATTTACCTTTTGTGTACGAAATTCCTGAATTACATCCACCGGCATACCCTTTATTTGTTTCGTTTTCAATCAATACTACGTTTGAAAATTCTTTTCTTATTAAATCCTGACTACCGTCATTTGAACCGTTATCAACTACTAATATTTCATAATTTTCAAAACTATTTTTTAATAAGGAATTTAGACAATTTGATAAAATTTCTTTACCATTATAATGAGGAATAATAATACTGATTGCAATTTCTTTTACTTTTTCAGTCTGCATGTTATTAGCGGTTTCCATCTGTAATTAGTATCTGATTCATAAAATTCTTATTTGTTTTCTTTTATGAAATCAAGTTTTAATTCCTGAACCAGTTTTGTTAACATTTTTTCTTCCTGGTCCGACAAATTATTTTTTGTTTTTACCATCAACATCTCAAGAGTATCAATAAAATATCGCGCCATATCTTTATTAATTTCTTTCTTTTTTGTTTGAGGATTCTCAATTTTACCCATGAATATTAACGCTGACTGATAAAATTGCTGAACTAAATTTAAAAACAAACTTGTCATTTTTTGATCTTCAGTGACATTTTCCATCAAAAACTCCTAACTTTAATTAACTGATATTCATCAATTTTATTTTGTCTGCATATTTACTTATAATAATATTCTTTAATGTTTCATGCTCCGGCATATTAAACGACGGATCACTGTTTACCAAATTAAACGCATCAGTTCTTGCCTGTTGCAGTATCTTCTGGTCTCTAATTGGATTTGCCAATTTGAATTCGGGGATTCCACTCTGTTTAATACCAAAGAAATCACCCCATCCCCTGATCTTCAAATCTTCTTCTGCTATTCGAAATCCATCATTTGTTTCGGACATTATTTTCATTCTCTGAATTGCATTTTCACCAATATTATGAGGCGTTTTCAATATACAATAGCTTTTCTTACTTCCTCGTCCAACACGTCCTCTAAGTTGGTGAAGTTGAGTTAATCCAAATCTCTCTGCATGCTCAATTAAAATAATCGTAGCATTGGGAATGTCCACACCTACTTCAATTACAGTTGTCGATACTAAAACATCAATTTCACCATTTGAAAATTTTTTCATTATTGCATCTTTTTCCTCAGAACCCATTCTTCCATGTAATAGCGCAATTGATTTATTCTTAAAATATGTTGATGAAAGCTTTTCAAAACTTTCTGTTGCTGCTTTTAAATCAATTTTTTCAGATTCTTCCACTAAGGGGAATACTATAAATACTTGTGCACCTGTGTCGATATTTTCAATAATAAACTTATAAATTTCTTTTGATTTGTTATCAAATCGCCAAATGGTTTTAATTGACTGTCTTCCAGGAGGCAGTTCGTCCAATATGGACACATCAAGATTTCCGTATACTGTCAACGCCAATGATCGTGGAATTGGTGTCGCTGTCATTAATAATAAATCAGCTTTAATACCCTTTTCCTGCAAGGCAGCTCTTTGCATTACACCAAACCTGTGTTGTTCATCAATGATAATTAATCCTAAATGAGCGTAATCTATTCCTGCTTGAAATAATGCATGTGTCCCTATTATTATATGAGGCTCTTTTTTATTTAGATCATTTTGCAGAATTTCACGTGCTTGTTTTGGAGAAGATCCGGTCAAAAGTGATATCTTTACATCTAAATCCTTAAGCAAATTATTTATATTATAATAATGTTGTTCTGCTAATATTTCCGTAGGAACCATAATTGCTGACTGGTAACCGTTATCCAAAGCGATTAGCATTGCCATGACCGCAACTAATGTTTTTCCCGATCCTACATCACCCTGTAATAACCGATTCATGGGATGTGGATTTTTCATATCTTTACGAATTTCTTTTACAACCCGTTTCTGAGCATCTGTTAATTGAAATTGAAGATTATTAAATAGTAATTCTAATTTTTTACTTGGTTTGGAAAAACCTATTCCTTTTTCTTTCTCTTTAAAATGATAACTTTGAATTGCAAGAATCAACTGTAAATAAAAAAATTCCTCATACTTAAATCGATTTATACATTTGTCGAGAGAATCAGTATTTTCCGGAAAATGAATATTTTTATAACTTTCTTTTCGATTTAAAAAAGAATATTTTTCCCTGATTTCTTTCGGTAATATTTCTTCAAAGTTTTCTAAATGGTTGTTTATGATTTCCTGAAATATTTTTCTAAATACATAGGAATTAAAACCATGATTTTTTAAAGAGTCCGATATTTTATAGAGTGGGAGAATTTTTCCGGTATTCAACATTTTGTTTAAATCCCCATCTCCCAGCCTGTCAAAATCCGGATGAGTTAATTGATATCCACGATAGTAGCTTACTTTACCGGAAAGCGCTACCCACTCACCAATTTTAAATACTTTTTTATACTGATCTGTAAAATTGAACCATACAGCCTCCAAAAGCCCTTTTCCATCAGAAATTACAAGATAAAATATTCTTTTTCTTAATCTTTTAATACCAGCAGCTTCAATTTTTCCCACAACAGTTACTTCTTTATCCGCAGACAAACGGTCTAAAGGTACAATTGTTCTTCGATCTAAATATCTTCTGGGAAAGTATTCAATTAGTTCTTCAAAGTTAGTAATTCCTATAGAATTGAGAGATTGTGATCTTTTAGGGCCGATACCTTTGATGAATTTAATATCAAGATCTTTATTCATAGAAGCGATTATTGTGGCTATTTTTGGATAAGATTTTTTATTTTACCGTCTTCCAATTCAACGACTTTATTTGCGTTCCTCGCCATCATTTCATTATGGGTAACAATAATAAATGTTTGATTCAACGTTCTATTTAATTCGAAAATTAAATTGTAAAGTGATTCACTGTTTCTTTTATCGAGATTTCCTGTAGGTTCATCCGCTAATATCAATTGAGGCTGATTTACGAGTGCTCGTGCCACTGCAACTCTTTGCTGTTCTCCACCAGACAATTGAGAAGGTTTATGATTAATTCTGTCCGATAATCCTATTTTGTCCAGTAAAGCAACTGACTTTAATTTTAGTTCTTCTAAATTGCTTTTATTTATCATTCCAGGAATCATCAAATTCTCTAATGCAGAAAATTCAGGTAATAAATGATGAAATTGAAAAACAAATCCAATAGACGTATTTCTAAAATGAGCTAATTTACTATTCTCCAATTCGAAAATATTAGTGTTGTTGACAACAATTTTACCGGAAGTTGGTTTATCAAGTCCTCCGATTAAATGCAAAAGTGTACTTTTTCCTACGCCTGAGGGTCCCATAATAATAACTATCTCACCCTTTTGAATCTTTAAATTGACGCCTTTAAGAACTTCAACAGTTTGTGGACCTGATTGATATGTCTTTGTTATATCTTCAACATGTAAAATTGTATTATTCATAACGAATAGCATCCACCGGATATAGTTTCGAAGCCTTGTATGCAGGATATATTGAAGCAAGTAAACAAAGTATTATCCCAATTACAGAAATTATTACAAAATCCAATCCTTGTAATTTAATTGGTAAAGAACTGATTATATAAACATCTGCAGGTAAGGAAATTAATTTATATTTTAGTTGAGCAAATCCAATCCCGTAACCTAGTATAGATCCAAGAAAAGTTCCTAATATTCCAATAAGCAATCCCTCATAGACAAATATTTTCATAATACTTTTAGAAGTTGCACCCATGCTTTTTAATATACCAATCTCCCGGGTCTTTTCCATGACAACCATTATTAATGAGCTAATAATATTGAATGCTGCTACCATAATTATAAGACTCAATATTACGAATGCTCCCCATTTTTCAATTTTCATCCAACTAAATAGTGATTTATTCATTTCAAACCAAGTGAGAGTTGTGTAAGGATAACCCAGCTGTTCAGTTAAATCCTGTGCAACTTCATCGGCTTTTTCATAATCATCAATTTTAATCTCTATCCATGATACAGCATCAGGGATTCCAAAAAATTTTTGTGCTTGCTCTAAAGAAATATAGGAAAATATTCTATCATAATCGTAATAGCCAAGTTCAATAATTCCTGCAACATAGAATTGTTTAACCTTAGGTTGTGCAAAAATACTACTTTCCTGTGATGGGGGAATTATTAATGTTACTATATCTTTATCAGAATATGCCATCAAATGATCTGATAAATATTTTCCCAGCACAATTCCAGGCATTTTTTTACCATTGATTTCTTTTTCTGTAAAATCGAATTTGCCAAATTCAATTTTATCTTTAAGTTCTAAAACAGAATCAATAGTGTTTAAATCAACAGCTTTTATATAAGTAGGTCTTTGTGCCTGCTTTGACCTGATCATCCCTTCTTCAAAAATAGTTGGCGTAGCACCAATAACTCGCTTAGTTGCACGAACTATTTCTAATACACGATCTTTTTCCGTTATTGGTTTGTTAAAATATCTTCTTAAACGAATATGAGCGTCAGCGCCAATCAGTTTAGAGCGAACTTCTTCCTCAAAACCATTCATCACAGAAAGGACAAGAATCAATGCGGTAACGCCTATAGTAACTCCTGCGATGGAAACATAGGTTATAATTGAAATAAAGCCTGTTCTTCTCTTTGCTCTAAAATATTTTTTTGCTACGAATAATTCAAATGACATATTTTTAATTTTCAGGTCTCATTTGTGGAAAAAATATAACATCCCTAATACTATGAGAATTCGTTAAAAGCATCACCAGGCGATCGATACCAATACCCAATCCGGCGGTAGGAGGCATTCCATATTCAAGGGCACGAACATAATCTTCATCTAATACTTGTGCTTCATCATCACCTTTGTCTCTGAGCTTCATTTGTTCAACAAATCTCTCTCTTTGATCGATGGGATCATTTAGTTCACTAAAAGCATTACCTATTTCCTTACCCCCGACTATTGGTTCAAATCTCTCAACTAATTTTGGATTGTCGCGGTGTTTTTTTGCCAATGGCGACATTTCAATAGGATAATCCATGATAAATGTCGGCTGAATAAGTTTTGGTTCTACAAATTCTCCAAATATCTCATCAATTATTTTCCCGTATCCCATTGAAGGCTCAATCACTAATTTGAGATCTTCCGCGGCTTCTTTTAATTCAATTTCAGACAAATTACTTACATCAACTTTGGTATATTCTTTAATTGCATCAAACATTGTCAATCTTCGCCATGGAGGAGTAAAATCAATTTCATGTTCACCGAAAGTAATTTTAGTTGTATTTAAAACATTTTTAACTACATATGTCACAAGTTGTTCAACAAATTCCATCATCCATATATAGTCTTTATATGCGATATAAAGTTCTACTTGTGTAAATTCAGGATTATGAAATCGATCCATACCTTCATTTCTAAAATCCTTTGCAAATTCATATATCCGATCAAATCCTCCAACTATCAACCTTTTTAAATAAAGTTCATTTGCAATTCGTAAATATAAATCAATGTCCAATGTATTATGATGAGTCTTAAACGGTCTTGCTGTAGCTCCCCCATAAATTGGTTGTAATATCGGAGTTTCAACTTCAATGAAGTCATTCTGATTAAGAAATTCACGAATTGATGTGATTATTTTACTTCTTTTAACAAATACTTCCTTTACTTCCGGGTTTACCACTAGATCCACATATCTTTGTCGATATCTCATTTCCTTATCAGCGAATTGGTCATAAACTATTTTTTCATCACCCTCTATTTTTTCTTTAACAATGGGAAGTGGTTTTATGGATTTTGATAACAATTCAAAATGTTCTGCGATTATACTAATTTCACCAGTTCTGGTTTTAAAAACAACACCTTTCACTCCAACAATATCACCGATATCTATTAGTTTGAATACATCAAATGCTACTTCATCAACCTTATCTTTTCTAATATATATTTGTATTTTACCGTCTTGATCCTGTACATGGAAAAACGCTGCTTTTCCCATTAGTCTTACTGACATTACTCTTCCGGCAATTGATACAATTTCATTTTCAAGTTTTTCAAAATCCCGGACTATTTGTTCGGAATAATGTGTACTATCGAAACCATATGTATACGGATTTACTCCTAAATCATGAAGGGTGTTTATCTTATCTCGTCTTAGTTTTAGTAGATCACTGTATTCTTCCAATTTGTCTCCATAGTTAAATTGGTAATATATCTAATTTTTAACTAAATATTCCTCAATAAATTTTTCGATTTGACCGTCCATAACTGCCTGTACATTACTGGTTTCATATCCGGTACGGTGGTCTTTTACCATATTATAGGGATGAAAAACATATGAACGTATTTGACTTCCCCAAGCTATATCCTTTTTATTTTTTTCAAATTTTTCCAAGTTTTTCTTTTGTTCTTCTTCCTGTAATTTAAATAATCTTGCACCCAATATTTTCATTGCATTTGCTTTGTTTTTATGTTGAGACCTTTCATTTTGACATTGTACAACTGTTCCTGTTGGGATGTGTGTAATTCTAATTGCAGAATCTGTTTTGTTCACATGCTGACCTCCGGCGCCGCTTGCCCGGAAAGTATCAATCCGCAAATCAGTGGGGTCTATTTCAATATCTATTGATTCTTCTATTTCAGGTAACACAAAAACAGAAGCAAATGAAGTATGACGTTTGTTATTTGCATCAAAAGGTGATAAACGAACTAATCGATGCACACCAGCTTCAGCTCTCAAATACCCATAAGCAAAATCACCGGTGAATTCAATCGTAACACTTTTTATTCCGGCTTCATCACCGGACAATTGATCCAATATTTCTGTTTTAAATCCTGATATTTCTGCATACCTGAGATACATTCTCAAAAGCATTTCTGCCCAATCCTGAGATTCTGTGCCTCCCGCACCTGGATGAATTGTCAATATTGCATTTCTTTCATCATGCTCTCTACCAAGCATTCTTTTAAATTCAAGCTCTTCTATTTCTGATTCTAAGATATTTAATTTTTGGCTAATCTCAGGCTCGAGATTTTCTTCTGGTTCTTCTTTTTGTAATTCAATAAAAACTTCGATGTCATCGATTTCTGTCTTTAATTTATTCCAAGATTGAACCCATATTTCCAGTTTTTTAATATTTTTTAAAATCTTTTTTGCATTCTGAGAGTCATTCCAAAAATCACTTTTATTTGTTATCTCTTGCAATTGTTTTATTGATGTCTTTTTATTGTCGATGTCAAAGATAACCCCATAAATTTTGTACTTTTGAATTGAGGTGTTTATTTTTTTCCAGTATTTCAGAATTCATAATTTATTCCATGTTGTATAATAAAAGACTTTAAATTTAACTTTTTTTCATTGTACTGGCAAGTATGATATTAAACAGTTAAACTACTATAAATACAGATTCTTAACAAAAAAAAAGTCCTCTTCAAAAACCGAAAAGGACTTTTATTCTTAAATTTTAAATTTAATTTCTATTCTTCATCCAACATTTTTTTCAATTCTTCGATTTCTTTATCAGCTGCTTCTCTTTCTCTCTTTAAATCCTTTAATTCATCTTCAATTTCACT
>DAOWAQ010000401.1 GCA_030634505.1 Calditrichia bacterium | reverse complement strand
GTTGCGGACTTAAGTTCTGCTGTAACAGTTTTTCCTGTATGGGCATATATTTCTTCTAAACCTTTTGCATCAAGTTCAATTTTATTTTTGTCATTTTTCTTCAGTAATTCACGATCGAAATATGAAACAACACTGTTGAGTTGAGGAGCCAAAAGACTTGTCACCTCATTTTCTACATTTTCAGGATTGTTGCTATTATAAAAAGTATTTATATCAGAAATAACACTGGAGATTTTTGCAGGATCTCCTTTGGATTCTTTTTCCAATTTGAGGATAGTTAATATCGCTTTATACTTTTTTTGAAAATCGATTTCTTCATTTAAGTCATTTTGAAATTGAAGAAAATCAAGGTAAGCTTGGTCATTGCTGTTTTTAATATTTTCAGGAAGTATATTTTCCAGCTTTGATAAAGACGAGGTTATTTCATTCAGGTTGGACGATTTTGCATGAATATTTTGTAACTCTTCGTCAATGGCTATTTGATCGCTGTGAATATCTGTTCCCAAGGAATTATAAATATCTCTTTTTATTTTATTGGCGTCAAATTTGTCCACTAACTGTGTATGAAATTCTTCAAAATCATATCTCCATTTTGCAATAAAGCGATATTTACATTCCAGCACCAGGTCACTGTAAACTGATTCAATCACCCAAAAATAATTCAAAGCCGATTGATCTAATGCATAAACATTATGAGTTTCGGATTCAGGAGCCAATTCCGGAATTTTGTTTATAAATCCTTTACCATCATCAAATCTATCAGTTAAATAGGATGAAACGGCAGCCTTTGGATAAATTTCCAAAACAAGATAAATATCGGATTTTAGTGAAGAAGGAAATTTAATGAAATATTTATCATCTTTATCAAGCTCAAAATATTCATTATCTTCCTGCAACTCAATGTACCCATCTTCAAAAAATTTAATGGCGGGTTCCGGTTCTAATTCTTTATAAGCAGCACAGCCAAATAGGTACAACAATAAAAATGATAACAAGATTGTTTTTGTATTCATGATTTTCCTCTCTAATCAATAATGGTTATAATTTAATATGAAAATAAACTTGTTAAAAATAAATTATCTAATTAATTTCAAATAAATCAATTAATTAGTATATGCAAAAAACATGCAAAAGTTTAAATTTATGTAATCTTTTGTTATGTTCCTTCTATTTTCAAAGATTTATATAAAGTTGTTTATCACGGATGAATTAATTTCATACGGATTTGTATAAATATTTATCAGTTTTTATCTTATTTTGGAGGTAATTTTTATGACAGATCAAAATGATCAATCCGGGGAAGTGAACGTTTCAAAAAAAGATGAGAATATGTGGGGTATGCTTTGCCATTTAAGTGCGCTGGCTGGAGTTGTGATTCCATTTGGAAACATAATTGCGCCATTGATAATTTGGATACTTAAAAAAGAAGAATTTCCTTTTGTAGACGATCAGGGCAAAGAATCTTTAAATTTTCAGATAAGTATTACAATTTATTTTGTAATCGGTATCATATTGGTTTTTGTTGCAATAGGAATTGTGATATTACCGCTGATAGGTTTGTTTGCCTTGATTATGATTATAGTTGCATCAATTAAGGCAAATGACGGTGTAAAATATAGATATCCGTTAACCATCAGAATTATAAATTAGTATATTCTGATTTTTTGCAGAATTTACACAAGGTTTGGGGAAGAATTAGTTTTCCAAACCTTTTAAGTTTTTTTGATTTGTTTTTTCTATTTTGTTAATATGAATTTTTCGAAAGTTAATTCCATCTGAGTTAAGAACGGCAAATATTTTTTAGATTATTATAGACGATTTGTGCAATTATTTATCAGTTTCTTATTTATTATAATACGGAAAATATAAAGAAGTGCATTTTTTATTGGATTATGAAATATCCATCAAAGGCATAGTTGTTGCATTAAATCATTTTTTATCCAAAATTTAATTTGGGAGGTAACATGTTAAGAACTTGTGTATTATCAATTATTTTAATTGGTGTTTTTTCAATGATTGGATTGGCTCAGGACACAGCAGCTACCATAAAAGTCGATGAAATGGTAATCTGCACCAGCGTTGAAGAAAGACAACCGGTTGGAACAGATACGGCTTTTGTAAAAACGGTGGGGCAACTATATTGTTTTGTGAAAGTAAGCGGTGAAAGCGATACGACCTCACTTTATCATGCCTGGTTTTATAATGATAAGGAAATGGCTAAGGTGGAATTATCAGTTAAAGGCAAAACATGGCGAACCTGGAGTTCCAAAAGAATTACAGAAGATTGGGTAGGTAACTGGAAAGTTGAAGTTTCTTCGAACACCGGTGATGTGCTAATGACCAAAGAATTTGTTATTAAATAATTTGTTGATTTAAAATATTTTGTACTAAAAAGGGCTTCCAGCTATTGTCTGCCGGAAGCCCGAAGGTACAAGGATGATTACCTAATAAAACAATGAAAAATTAATTTAGTTTCATTACTATTATAAATTCATCCAATAAGTCATCTTTACCATAAATATATTATCAGAATCCGAATCCCAAATCCTGTCAAAAGCTCGCCTAAGTTGAAACTGTCCATTGTCCAAATGATCATCTGTTCGACTTTGTGTCCAAACGAGAAATAAGGTTGAACCCGGAAGATATTCCCATCTTAATACAGCATTTGCTCTGATTGATTTATAATTAAAATCAGGGTTTTGAATTTCAAATGATTCAGCAGG
>DAOWAQ010000267.1 GCA_030634505.1 Calditrichia bacterium | reverse complement strand
TAAATCAAAGAATACCTCAAATGTATGGAAATTCTTTTCAACTTGGGGAAGAAAGGAAATTCGAAATAACATAAATGACTACTTTGAAGAAAAATACGCACATATTTATAGAAGGATAATTATTTCATTATATATTATCATTACTTTTAATATAATATTAATACTATCAATTCCAATATATATAACTTATTTTTATAAAATATAAGCGAAGAATGATTTTTTATAGATTTGATATTATTAATCACTTATTTTTGGGGAATTGGAAAAGGTCAAGGAATTACTCGACATAGCATGCAAGTATGCTGACGTTTTACATAATGTGGCGTTATATAACAGTGCATTTATTAAACCAAAGAAAAGAGGGGTGGACAATTTTGTAATCTTGATATCGCATCCGGACAAACTTACTTTGTGATTTTATCAGAAAGAATAACTTCATGACAATTTTTATGTTTAACATCCAAATCTAAAAGATATTAGTTTTTATGGTTGAACTTGAATGGCCTGTGACAAATAATTGCGATATTTTAGAAGAATTGATAAATTGGATGTAGTTATTTAAAATCCTTGTATTATTGTAGAAGGCAATAATTTATGAAATTTATTCTAAGTAATTATATAGATAAAGCAATGTCTGAAGCCGAATATGAAAAACTTGATGATGGTAGTTATGCTGGCAATATTCAATCATGTAAAGGTGTGGTCTCGTTTGGTAATACACTAAAAGAATGTGAAAATGAATTACGCTTAACACTGGAAGACTGGATTTATTTGGGATTACGTCAAGGTCATCGATTGCCGGTACTAAAAGGAATTAACTTAAATAGGAAAATTCGGCGTGAGCCCGTGAAATCCATGTAAACGCAAAATATTTATGAAAAAATTAAAATCTCTTGGTTTTGATGGTCCGTTTTCTGGTGCAAAACACCAATTTATGAATTATAAAAATAATAGATTAGCTATTCCATCAAATAGTGAATTTTCAACTCCTCAGTTGAAGTTTATGATAAAAGAAATAGAAGTTATTTTAAAAAGACCTATTACATCTTCTGAGTGGATGAAATTGTAAATTCTAAAAAAACATATTTTCTAAAAAATACCCTTTTATTCTTAGTTCTGATTTATTCTTTTCCAGAAATTCCATAATGGTTTCAATTGAAATGGCATGTGTAACACCATAATAGATTTCTTCGTGTGTTTTTATATATGCGTCATCAGTATAAGGCAATTTTACATCATATTCTGATTGTTCTTCCATCCTTTTGGGCGCTAAATATTGTTTCTTTTCGGCAGAAATTGCATTTGCCAATCCTACGATTTCAAAGTTAGGTGCACCATCCCGCATAGCCAATATTAATCCACCACTAATACCCCTTGGCAAAGCAGCATCGATTAAAAAAGTTTTGTCACTGGGTTTACTAACGATACAGGATGAAATCATTTTTTTTCCACGGGGATAGCCAAGTAAATAAACATGCGTTCCCCACTGTAATTCATCAGCAGAACCAATTTTATAATTAAATACAGGTATAGGAAAAGAAGGATTAATATCAAGATCTTTACCTATAAAAGCCAGGTCTGTTTCAGTGTCCATTGCAATAATTTCAAAATTATCAATATCCGGTAATTCAATTACATTGTTTGCCTGTCGTGTCTTAATTGTCACAGATTCAACATATTCGGATGGCTCGTCCATGCTGTTTCGGTAAAAAGTATATACAGTATCAGGAAAATTCAAAATATGGGCGCATGTGATTAATCCAACCTTTCTGTTTTGATAATATATAACTGTTGCAGTTCCTGTCGCCGGCTGATTTAGAAAATATTTATGATCTGCTAGTGATTCAAAATCATCCTCCATTACCATTCTTTTTTTTACTTTACTTTCAAGTGGGAATGTATAATTATTGAAATACGCCAGGACACTCACCATTTTTACACATTGTGTTATTTTTTCCAAATGCTCAGAAACAGGTTGAACCGGGTACTCAGAATCATACTTTCCATCTTTAATCTGGTTTGTTTTATAGTATTGTACCGGTCGCATACAACCACTAAATAAAATGATAGTCATGAGTGAAATGCAAAAATATTTCTTCATATTAGAATTTAGATAATGATTGATTATTTTTTGACTTTAATATATATCCAATTGTTCAATACGGAACTAAATAACAAAAGTTAATTTTTATGTGAAATTCGTTTTATTCTCGAATTCCTAGTTTCTTTAATTTTTTATAAAGATAGGTTCTATCCACATCCAGAATTTTTGACACTTTTGAAATGTTGTTGCCTGTTTCTTCCATTAATTGCTGAATGTATTGAGATTCATTTTGCTCTCGATATTCACGTAGCGATAAATTGTTTTTAGAATCTAAATGAGTTGTATCATTTTTTTCCAGTTCTACAGGTAAAACATTTTTTTCAATAATTTTCCCATCGGAAAGTATTACCATTCTTTCAATAATGTTTTTTAATTCTCTGATATTTCCCGGCCAATTGTGTGTCATTATTGTTTTAAATACATGGTCCGAAATTTTAAGTAAGGGTTTATTATTTTCAAAACAAAATTTAACCAAAAAATGCCTGATCAACAGAGGGATATCTTCTTTTCTTTCACGCAATGCAGGCATATAAATTGGGACAACGTGTAAACAGAAATAGTGAGCTTCTCGAAATGTATTATCCTTTACCATCTGTGCCAGATCCTTATTTGTAGCTGCAATTATTCTAACATCAGTAGTTAATGTATCATTACACCCGACTCTTTGGAATTCACTATCCTGCAAAATCCGTAAAACTTTTGTTTGGGTCGAGAGACTCATATCCCCTATTTCATCAAGAAAAAGAGTGCCCGTATCTGCTTGCATAAATTTACCGTCTCGTGTTTGAACCGCGCCTGTAAACGCACCTTTTTGAATTCCAAATAATTCTGCCTCGATTAATTCATCAGGTATTGCTGCGCAGTTTACCTTAATAAACGGATTTTTTTCTCTCTGACTTTTATTATGGATTAGATGAGCTGCGATTTCCTTCCCTGTGCCACTTTCTCCGGATATTAATACTTTACTGTTGGTTGGTGCTATTTTATCTATCTGTTCAATGATTAGTTTAATTTCTTTACTTTCACCAATAATATGATCTTCTGTGGATGATTTTTTTAAATCCGCATACTTCTGTTTTAATACCAATCTTTTTTCAAAGTTATTTATCGTTAAAAACAATTTATCTTTAGATAAGGGTTTCTCTAAAAAATCATCCGCTCCCTTTCGGGTAGCATCAACTGCCATCTGCAAATTTGCGTGACCGGAAATCATAATAAGAATCGAGGAAGTTGAAATCTTTCTGATTTCGGGGATAAAATTTATTCCATCTCCATCAGGAAGCATCACATCTAATATTATAAAAGGAAAATCTTCTTTCTGAAGAAATTCTCTGCCTTGCTTCAAATTTGAGGCTTTATAAACTTTGAAGCCCTCAGATTTAAGAATCATTTCCAATGAACGAAGGATGTTTTCTTCATCATCAATGATGAGAATTTTTTTAAACATAATTCTCCTGAAATATAAATAATATTATAAAGTAAACTAAAAAAGAGGATATTAGCAATAATTTATTTTAGAATTATTTAATTCCTTGTTCATTATATCAATATCAAGATCATTCTATAAAAAGCTTCTTAAGTGTAGTATTCCTGGTGTTAAAAAAACACCTACGGAATGACAAAAATATTTCCATTTTCATAACGAGGTTTTACAGAAATTGAAAGTGATACAATAATTTACATTGATGATTGAATAAAACTAGCCAAAATAGAATCCTCAATTATACTTTTCCCTTTGTT
>DAOWAQ010000225.1 GCA_030634505.1 Calditrichia bacterium | reverse complement strand
CAATCAACTGGTGGTGAAATATTTTTTTCTTTAATCACTTTTGCTGCGAATTCTAACTGATTTTGAGGAGCTTCCCATTTCATATTTGTAACTTCAGATATTGGTCTCAAATGCAAATCCGGATTTCTATGACAATCCAGACACCAGCTCATACTGAGTGGCTCCACTTGCATCACTTTTTCCATTTCTGCCACATTACCATGACAACTGGCACAACCAACACCCACAGATATATGAGCGCTATGATCAAAATAGGCGTAATCCGGTAACATGTGAACACGCACCCACTCCAACGGTTTTCCGGTTTGCCAACTCGCCATTAGCGGCGCCATTTTTTCGCTTTCCGGTTTTACAAGAGTGTGACAATTCATACATGTTTGAGTAGGGGGTATATTTGCCGACGCTGATATTTCAACAGTTGTATGGCAATACCGGCAATCCATGCCTAAATCTCCGGCGTGTACTTTATGACTATAATCAATGGGTTGATTGGGGCGGTATCCAACATCAGTATATTGCGGGGAGCCATAATACCAAAAAAATCCGATGCCTCCAGCTGACAAAAACACAATTACAACCATTAAAACTATTGGAAGATGATTGATCCATTTAGGAAATATTTGTGCCACTTAAACTTTCCTACCTTTCTTTACGGCATTTCTGAAACAAAATTATTTTAGTTTTAAATTGTTCCAAAATAATAGTCAAATTATTTAACCAGAAATTTGTTTGATTCATTTAATGAAGCGACATAAAAATATCAATTTTATGTGAATTCTACAAGAGGAACATTCAATTTTTTTGAATCATTTTAATAATGTTTAAAATTGTTAATATATATTAAAGTTATACTGTAAAATATTATCCAGTACAAACGTTGCAAATATCAAAAATAAATAAATTATCGAATAAGCGAACAATTTTTTGTATTGTTTCTCTGATCTTGTTTTAAGTGCAACAACAGCATGTTTTAAAAAATACAATCCTAAAATTGCAGCAATTGCCAAATAAATCCACCCGGCGCCATCGAAATATAAAGATAATGTTGATGCCACCAATACTGCTGAGTAAACGATGATTTGTCTGAGTGTTTTTGTATCTCCTTTTACAATAGGCATCATGGGTAATTGCGATTTGTAATAATCATCTTTATAAAATAATGCCAGTGCCCAAAAATGTGGCGGCGTCCAGAAAAAAATAATCGCGAATAAAATCCACGGAGTAACAGACATTTCTCCTGTAGCAGCAACCCAAGCGCCAACAGGGGCCATGGATCCGGCAATACCTCCAATTACTATATTCTGCGGTGTGTTGGGTTTTAGTAAAAGAGTGTAAAATAAACTATAAAACAAAATCGTCCCTAATGAAAGGAAAGCGGTGTACCAATTAAAAACAAAACCAAATATTAAGACGCCAATTGCACCAATCCCCAAAGAAAATACTAAAGCGCCAAAAGGTGAAATTTTATTTTGCGGTAAAGGACGACGGCTGCTGGTACGGGTCATTTTGGCGTCAATGCCCCGTTCAAAATACTGATTCAGTGCATTGGCGCTGCCGCCTGTTAAATACAAAGCCAAAAGCACCAGAAAAAATCTAAATGGTTCCGAAATCAAACTGCGTTCGATTAATAATGCTGTCGCGCCGGTTATAACCACAAGCAACATAATGCGTGGTTTGGTTAGTTGGAAATAATCACCGATTTTTTTAAACATCCTTTACTTTCATTAATTAAATGTAATATTTTAGAAGGTGAATAAGAACATTAATTGGTGAGACAATATTCCCTTGAAATGAAATTGAATTTTTAAAATTCTCTAATCAGGAAAAATAAGATAAAAGTAATTACAGTAAATTTTTATTTTGCCTAACATTCTAAAAATTCCTAAAACTTGTTAGGCAACAAATTTTGGTTATTAATGAAAATAAGTTAGTGCTATAGCAATTCAACCTTACATCCAAGCTTAATCAACTGGTTACTTAATTTTTTATCAAATGTCGTTATAGGATATTTTAATTCAATAGAAGCAGATGCCAGAAAGGCATCACCATAATCTTTGATTTTATTTGGCCATATTGAAAATAATGTTTCAGGAAAAAATCCGGGGAGCAAGTATATTCCTGGCATGGTATTCATATCTTTAATAATAGTTGATATTAGTGAAGGCTTGGTTTTATATATCTTTTGTAATACATAAACAAATTCTGCTATTACATTTGAAACGATACAGATTTGAAATTCTAATTTTCCGGCACGATCAAAAATATCGAGCATTATATCGGATTGTTTTTTGTTGCGGTCAGTAATATAACTAAGAAGTGCATTGGTATCAATCAGAATAGTTTTCATTTATATTTCTCAACCATTGATTCCCTGGCTTTTTCAATATCTTCTCTTATGTTTCCGGAACCTACTTTGATTATTGAATGGTATTTTAGAAATTCTTTTCCGGCAGGAAAAACAACAACCTTATCGTTCTCAATTTTCCATTCCAAATTATCAGCGATATGAAGTTTGAGTTTGTCTCTTACTCTTTTGGGAACGGTTGTTTGATATTTTGAAGTTATTTTAGATATCATATAATTTCCTTACGTATTAGTGATAATGTAAGGATATTTCATTCATTAAGCAAATGCAAATAAATTCTTAAAAGTATTCATATTTTATAGTCTTAATTTTATCAAAATATAAAACAGCAATAACAGATGGGGTTACAACATATCGTAACATTTTACCTTTTCCAGAAAATAAAATATCCAGATTTCTATCCACAATAAAAAAATCCACACCAATTTTATAATATATAATAGGACCTTTTTCATTATTAAATTGCAAGTTATGTGAATCATCTAAAAATTTCATTTCATCTACCACAACTATTTTATTATATAAACTTGACCTAATAGTAAATTTGTCAGTTTCATTTTTATAGACAATAACATTGTCATAAGAATTTTTTGATAAATAGAGTTGACCGGATATTTTGATATCATCGTCTTCAATATTAATAAAATCATCATCTATGGTAGTGAAGCCTATGCAAAATTTCTCATTTAAATATATAATTGAATATTGGTAGTTCTTATTAAAATTAATTTCTTCTATTTGTTTTCCTGAATTGTTTATCAATATTACTTTGTCGTTTTTAGTTTTTAATAACAGAAATGTATTTCTTTCGAATTGTTTGTAATAAAGTATATTATCTATATTTATATCATTTGTAGGAATAATAATATCATTAAAAAGTATTTTAGATTTTTCTATCGATATTGGTATATATATGCTTTCTCCCGCACTATAATATCCTGAAGAAGATACAGTTTTTATAAAATTTAATCGATAGTCATAAAGTTCTATTTGAGTATCGTCTTTTTGTAGATATATAGTCCCTTTATACGCGCTTATATTCGATTCTTTTACTTTTTTTATTATTTTTAAACTTGGAAAGGAAATTAGAGAAATTAATTCATTCTCAAAATCTGAATAAGTGTAAAAAATTATATTATTATTATCTGAAGCAAAATATTCCCCGGCTGTGTTAAATATACCTTCACTGGATAAATTAGAAATACTTATTAAAGTTTCATCTTTTTCAACTCGTTGGTTAATGATAACTATTTCATTATTAACAGCAAATGGTATCCCTAAATTGCCTTTTAGATTTGTGATATGCGAGTTATTTAATAAATCGTAAATTTCTCCATCACCATCATTATTTAATCTACTGTAATAGATTTTTCCATTTAGTTCAAATAGACCAGAAAAATTATTTTTACTGAATTGGTTTGAAGACTTACATCCAAACAACCCTAAAAAAAAACAAATTATTATATAGGTACTTTTCATTGTTTAATTTGTATTTTACTGCATTAATATCATTTTTTTAATATCAAAATTTTGGTTATTCTGTGATGATACAAAATTTATGCTGTAAAAATACAATCCAGAACCAACTTTATTTCCTTCATTATCAATACCATTCCATGTAAAAGTATACTCTCCAGCTTGACTGTGTAAATTTTCTATTGAAAAAATTTGTTGTCCTAAAACATTAAATATTTCTAAAACCACTTTTGTATTTGCGGGAATATAATATCTGATTTGGGTATTGGGATTAAAGGGATTTGGATAATTTTGGTATAATTTAAATTGTTGTGGGTTTTGAGTATTTTCATCGTTTATGCCGGAAGTGGGAAAATAAGCTCGTTG
>DAOWAQ010000244.1 GCA_030634505.1 Calditrichia bacterium | reverse complement strand
TCTGAAACTGCCTTTTCGATTGTAGGATTAAAATTAAAATCTTTAGTTAAAAAATCATTCATCGAAAGATTAACTATTTTGCTTTGTTTTGTTTCATTTTTACTCAGCCATTTGTTTAATTTTTCTTGAGACATTCTATTAAATTCCACTCCCTTTGGAATTTTAAATCCAAATCTTTCAACCAGAAATGATTCAAGACGTTTTATGTCTGAGTTATACATAATTGACCATTTTCTTTTATTTGAAGGGCTTATACATCATTACAAAACTTTGAATCCATCCAGATATCCGGAATTCGAAATCTGTTATTTTGACCATATTCTTGCTTAGCCGTTCCAATGTTTCGATTTCGCTTTAATGGGGAATACATTATATTGCTCTAACCATATTATTAGGTAGTTCGCCATAAAAATACAAACAAAAATTTTAAATTCAAATAATACATATAAATATTATTCATTTTGTAAAAATATATAGTTTCTAAATATCCTTAACATATCTAAAAAATATGAAAAAAATATCATTAGAAATAGAAAATCAGGTATCAATTCTTTCTTGTAAAAAAGATTCATCTGAATCGGCTTCCTGAATTATTTGCTTAACCAGGTCTAATAGATTTTTGTCTTCGTAGGTTATACTCCGTACAATAGTTCGTCTTTGCTTTGAAATGCGTAAATAACCCCAGGCAGCCCGTCTCTTACTTTCTTCCCATCCTTCGCGTTTATGTACAGTCCTTTATAAATTATATCGTTCAGTATTAGCGCAATTGCGATGTAATAATGACACTTAATAGGATTAGGATTTATTGATTCCACTCAAAACATTTAAAATAGCATAAATTATTACCGCCGCAAGTTTTGCTGTATTATTATCAAGATCAAAGCGTGGTGATACTTCAGAAATATCAAAGCAAATTACTTTATTGTTTTGATCCCGAAATTGAGTTTAACATATTATAGATAATTAAATTCCCGCAGATACATAAAGTAATATCTGCGGGAAAAGTACTATTATGGAAGTATATTCTTCATGCTACTCTACAATTTTTCAAACCTGGCTTGAAAGAATCTTAAATACTTAGGCTCGTATGTCATTTTTAAACCTTTAATATTTTTTCTATTCATGTACACACTTGCAATTGATTCAACAGTTACATCAATATGAGCTTGAGTATAGACTCTTCTTGGGAAGGTACATCTCACCAATTCAAGTTTCGGATAATTATGTTCTCCGGTTTCTTTGTTTCTACCTGCAGAGACTATTCCCCTTTCCATAGTTCTAACACCCGAATCAATGTAAATTTCCGTTGCCAAAGTCTGAGCAGGAAACAGATCTTGTTTTAAATGTGATAAAAACTTTTTTGCATCTAAAAATACTGCATGACCTCCAATTGGTTTAACAAATGGAACACCATATTTTTCAAGTTCATCTCCAAAGTATCTTATTTGTCCAATTCGGGCATGAAGATTATTGTAATCAAGCATTTCTTCAATTCCTCTCGCCATTGCCTCCATATCTCTGCCGGTAAGTCCACCATAGGTGTGTAATCCTTCATAAATCACAACCATATTTCTGGATTCCTCATAAACCTTTTTGTTTTTGGTTGCTATTATGCCACCTATATTAACCATTAAATCCTTTTTAGCGCTTACCCAAATTCCCTCAAAATAAGAGTTCATTTCCAAAAATATTTTTTCAATGGATTTGGTCTTATAGCCTTTTTCACGCTCTTGAATAAAGAAGGCATTTTCTGCTGCCCGAGTTGCATCAAACCAAAGTTGAATGCCATGTTTATCACAAACAGCTTTTACATCTTTCAAATTTTTCATTGAAAAAGGTTGACCGCCTGCCATGTTTACCGGGCCAGCCATACTAACATAAGGAATTTTCTTAGCCCCTACTTTTTTAATCAGATCCTTTAATTTCTGAATATCAATATTTCCTTTAAACGGATGTTCATTATACGGATCGTGGGCTTCATCTATAATGACGTCAACAAATGTGGCGCCTGCTAATTCCTGGTGTAGTTTCGTTGTTGTGAAATACATATTACCCGGAATATAATCTCCGGGCTTGATTAAAATTTTAGAAATCATATGTTCAGCAGCTCTACCTTGGTGAGTCGGAACAAAATAGGGAAATCCATAATATTTTTTAATATTATCCCATAAGTAGTAAAAATTTTTACTACCTGCATAAGATTCATCACCAATCATCATACCTGCCCACTGATTGTCACTCATTGCGTTAGTTCCACTGTCTGTGAGCAAATCTATGTAAACATCATCTGATTTTAACAGGAATGTATTATACCCGGCTTTTTTGGCGGCTTTTTCCCGTTCCGGTTTAGTAGTCATTTTGAGAGGTTCAACAACTTTTATTTTATATGGTTCTGCCCAGCTTCTTTTCGTAATTTTTTTCTTATTCATTCATAGCTCCTTAAGTAAAAGTTATATAATTTAGTTAAATAATACCTTTATACCTAAGGGGGCTAAAGCATTGCCATATATTTAGAAAGCAGCAATTTTCTGAACTTCACAAATGATAATAGAGAATTTAATCTCTCAAGTATATGACCCCAAATTGGGAACTTAATATTCGTAAAAATTAATTGTATTTTTTCCATTAATATTTTAGCATTATAATTTATCGGCATATTTTAGAATTGCAGGCTGCACGCCCGTATGCCAGAGAAAAACATTTGAATTTGGATTTAACTTTTTTCTTTCAGATAATCTAACATACCATTGAAAACCCTGCCTGAGTAAACCGGATATAACCACATTATTAGGTAGATTTATGAAAAAGTACAAATAAAAATTTAAAAGTCAAAGGATATTTCCAAATATCAATACGATATCTAAAAAGTATGAAAAAATATCTCTATAAATAGAAAATCAGTTATCAATTCTTCTTTATAAAAAAGATTCATCTTACTTAGATTCCTGCATAACGCTCTTAATCAAGTCTGTTAAAATTTTGTCTTCGTAGGTTACACCCCATACAATATTTCGTCTTTGTTTTGAAATACGTAAATAACCCCAAGCAGCGCGTCGTAGGGTTTCTTCTTTTCCTTCGCGTTTGTAATAGTGTGGCAAATTATTTTCGAAAAAGGAAATACTGTCAGCATCTTTCAACAAATCAGCGTTTGTATCTCCTCCTGTTTCATGTTGTACCACCAATCGACAGGCTTCATCTTTAATGGAATCGGCAACTCCACATTTCTCTAAAATTTCCCGTAATATTTTAGCGCTGTTATCTGCATGTGCCTGCTTGAATAAATCAAAATCATCATAATCTTTGCGTTTAATTTTTTGCTTTTCGTTAGCCCGTTCAATATCATGCGCCAGAGCGGCGATTTTTAAAGCATGGTCAGCTTTGGGTTCAAGTTTTAACAGCCATTTTAAAGTGTTTTCAGCGTGGAGCGGATCTTCCGGCACAGTTGAACCAGCGACTATTTCCCTGATTTTTTTCTTTGCTTTTTCTATACTATTCATGATTTCTGCAGATTATTATTCGGCGTATGGTTTCCACATTCATAACAACAGCCAGTAAAATCAGCACTCCAAAAACCTGGTTAAAAATAGCGCCCAGAAAAATAAGAAAAACACGAACATCCCGGCCCAGTCTTAATCTAAAACTTTTATTAATTCTTTCACGCATCAAACTATCGTATTTATCCGCCGTGTAACTCAACATAAACGAACCGATTATTGCCAAAAATCCTATCCACAAAATAATATTTTCCGCTGAATTATTGAAAGTATGTAATGTTAATCCGAATAGCATGAAGGCATCGGCATAGCGGTCCAGTACAGCGTCAAACCAGCCTCCGTATTTACTGGTCTGAAATTTCAGTCGTGCTACTTCACCATCACAGCCATCAATTATTGAAGCAAATTGAGCAATTATACCACCGGCTAACAGGTATGAATAATTAGCCGGGATAAACAATCCGGCTGCCAATAACGAAAGCAAAAATGAAATTATTGATATTTGATTAGGTGAGATTTTGAATTT
>DAOWAQ010000136.1 GCA_030634505.1 Calditrichia bacterium | reverse complement strand
CCTCTTTCTTTTTTATATAAATATTAATTTATCAATAGTTTTGATCATTTGGTTAACACTTTCCATTAGCGAATCCTAAAAATTATTTAAACACCACTTTAAAATAACCAATCGTAAATAACCTATAATCAACATGCTCAGATCTTGTGGACTTATGTCAACCACTACTCCATTGTTTTTTGCTTCGGCAATTATCTCTGTTAAAATCTGGCAGCGAAAGTCAAGTATTGTTTTCAGTTTATTTTTAGCCTGAGCATTGTCCTGAAAAATATCTTCAGAAAAAATCACCGACGTCATTTCAGGATTTTCCTGCAAAAACTCAATGTGTCCGAGAATGAATTGTTTGATTTTCTCTTTAGGATTATTTACTGTTTCAAGTTTTTGTTTTATTGATGTTCCCAATTGCATCATGCGGTCAAGTATGCCAAGAATGATAGCATCTTTATTGGTAAAATGCCGGTAAAGAGCCGGTTGTGATATCCCGACCTGATTGGCTAATTCCCGGATAGACAGGTAAGAATAGCCGTGTTGGTGAATGATATTTATCGCTGTGTCAATAATTTGACTTTGTCGTTGTTGTGTATTCAATCGCATAATAATCCTTTGTTTACACTTAAATAATTATTTACGCTAATCCGGACAGAAAATAACCAATCCCGTATGCTGCAAATGCAGCAATGCCACCGACCACAAACATTTCAAGTCCGGACAAAAACCAGTTCCGTTCTGTAATCCTTACTTTTAATGCGCCAAGTGCGAATAGTGTAATTCCAGTCAGTAGGGTGGCAAATAAAAAAGTGTTTTGTTGTAATATCGGAATGAACTGTGAAAGCACATGAGCTAGAAGTGGAATAAACCCAAAGATAGAAAAAGAAGAAAAAGTCGCAATGGCATTTTTAAGAGGGGATTCATCTGATTCGATTATACCAAGTTCTTCTACCATCATTATATCCACCCAGACGTCTTTATTCTTGGCAATAATACCGACAACCGTTTTTGCATCCCTTTCGCTCATACCCTTGTCAATATATAGTTCTTCAATTTCTTGTTTTTCTCCATCTGGGTAATTCTCAACTTCCCATTTTTCGCGTTTTCGCTCAGCTTTGTTGTATTCGTTTTCTGCTTTTGTACTGAGATAATCTCCAATAGCCATGGACAATCCATCTGCAATCAGATTGGCAAATCCCAGGATCAATACAATTCCTGCCGAGAGCGAAGCACCAGCAACTCCTGCGACCACAGCAAAAGTGGTAATAATGCCATCTAATCCACCGTAAATAATACTTTTAATATATTTACCCTGCTCCTGTTTGTGCTGTTCGGAAGATGGTTGCTGGTGAGCCTGTCTCATTTCTGTGACACTGTTGTTTTTAAAGGCACTTTTGGCTTTTTCTAAATTACGAGAAATCATTTCACTCCTTGTTTTATTAGTTAGCGCTCACTAACATATTAAACAATTAAATATCACTTTGCAAATAAAATTCAATTTTTATTCAAGTATGGTTTTTCTCGACTAAATTATCGTTGTATTCGCCTTGCTAGTCGAATTACTTTTTAATCATTTTTTAATGAGATCGCATAAACCCTGTAATAATAATGAGTTGAAAGGATTAAGTGGTTTTGGCACACTTCATGTATTAATAAAAAACAATTATATAAACTATTAACCTATTTTTAGGAGAAATATCATGAGACGTTTAACTTCATTATTCACAACACTGTTGCTATTAGTGGCGGTAACTTTTAGTTCAAATCTTTTTGCACAGGATTCAACGAGGACTCAAACAAAGTCTAAATATAAACATCAGATCAGATGGCAAAAAGGTGAACAAGTAAAATCTCAGCAAGGCAACAAGTTTATCGATGAAAATGGTGACGGATTTAATGACAATGCACCGGATGCCGATGGTGACGGAATCCCTAATGGAAGAGATGAGGATTATACAGGATCTCAAATGCGTAAAGGTACCAGCAGTAAAGGTTTTGTAGATTTAGATGGTGATGGTATTAATGACAATGCTATGGATGAAGATGGTGACGGTATTCCAAATGGACAAGATTCTGATTATACCAGACCTCAGGACGGTACAGGAAACAAAAATAAATTTGGATCTAAGTCTATGAACAAAAATAGCAAAGGCTCAATGAACGGTAGCGGAAACGGAACATTTGGTCCTGGAAATGGTACAGGCGATTGTGACGGTACAGGTCCAAAAGGAACCATAAAACGTGGTGGCGGCAAAAAATAATAACCCCAAAACCCATACAAACCCTCAAAAACGGTTCTTCTTAGGAAGAGTCGTTTTTTAATATTTTGGTATTATGAAAATTTGACCAAGATTATTATATTGAATTGTCTATTGTATTTAACAATAAACAATTTTTATGTTTTGTTTTAAAATGGATTAACAAAATTTGATTAAAATAAAACTTGCACTATATATATTTTTATTCTTAAATATTACCAATGAATTATCGCCTGTATCTGTTTTGTTCGCTGATTCGAAGACTTTTCATGTCAATTGGGTTGGCGAATTTAGAAGTACAGAAAATTGGAATGAGGATACTGGATTAGCTACAAAATTATTCAACCTGATTATGGGTGACGCACAAGTCGATTTGATTCGTCCTGTTAATGTTTATTTTAGCAATCAAACTTTCTGGATTCTCGATCAGGGAAGCAAAACTTTGAATTATTTTGATTTGGAAAATAAAGAATCTGAATTAATTTATGATAAAGACGACAATTTATTTCCTTCATTGGTTGGAATTTGTGGTGATGGCAGTGGTAAGATATACTTTACTGACTCTCAAAATAATCAAATATTAAAAATTAGTACCGAATATAAGGAATTAACAAATCTAACTGGAAATGTAAAATTAACTAAACCGACAGGGATAGCTTATTCACTAAAAACGAATAATATTTATGTGTGTGAAACAGGAAATCACCGGGTTTTGGAAATGAAACCCAATGGTGAAATAACAAATTCAATCGGATCCCGTGGATTAAACAAAGGTGAATTTAATTTTCCGACTCATATATGGATAGATAAAAATGGTTTAATTTATATTGTTGATTCCATGAATTTTCGTGTTCAGATTTTTAACGAAAAAAGAAAGTTGATTTCAGTATTTGGTGAAGCCGGTGATGGCACAGGGTATTTAGCACGACCAAAAGGTATTGCAACTGATTCTTACGGTCACATTTATATAGTGGATGCTTTATTTCATAATGTGCAGGTTTTTAATAGAAATGGTGATTTTCTTTATAATTTTGGTGAGCAGGGTAGTGGAGAAGGTGAATTCTGGTTACCAACGGGAATTTATATAGATGAATTAAATAAAATATACGTTTCTGATAGTTACAATTCTCGTATTCAAATTTTTCAATTGGAAAAAAGGAAAAATATTGAGAATTAAAATTTTAATTGTATTTATATTAGCAAATATTGTATCAGCACAGTCGATAGTTAATTCGGTGCATAATTTATCTGTGAGTGGATCCGGTACTGTAATTGCTACTTCGGAAGATGAGATTTGTATTTTTTGTCATACTCCGCATAACAGCAGTCCCCGTCAACCTTTATGGAATAGATCTGATCCTGCATTAAATTATACATTATATATTAGTTCGACAGCGCAAGCCGTTCCAGGTCAACCAAGTGGCTCTTCCATATTGTGCTTATCTTGTCACGATGGAACCATTGCACTTGGAAATGTTTTAAGTTTGCCTTCCCCAATTAGCTTTACTGGTGGAATTACTACTATGCCTCTGGGAGATGCCAATCTATCCCAGGATTTGTCTGATGATCATCCGATTTCATTTATTTACAATTCAACTCTTGCCGGACAGGATGGTGAATTGGTTGATCCTTTGACCTTGACAGGTCCTGTGTTATTGGAAAATGAACAATTGCAATGTACTTCATGCCATGATGCCCATTCAGATGTCAATGGAAATTTTCTGGTTTTAACAAATCAATATTCAAACTTATGCGTTACTTGTCATGATAAAACATATTGGTTGTCAACCAGCCATAGAAATTCAACGGCCACCTGGAATGGAACTTTGCCGGATCCATGGTTTCATACTACATTTAATACTGTTGCAGAGAATGGTTGTGAGAATTGTCATGATCCACATTCAGCAGCTGATCATGAAAGAACGATGAATTATTATGATGAAGAAAATAATTGTGTCAACTGTCATAATGGAAATGTGGCCACCCAAGACGTACAGACAGATATTCTGAAGCCTTATGCTCATAATGTTTATGGGTACGATCATGTTCATGACCCTGATGAAAACAATCTTGTAAATTTAAGACATGTGGAATGCCAGGATTGCCATAATCCGCATGCAGCCAGGAATTCTACGGCAACTGCTCCCAATGCAAATGGATATTTGGAAGAAGTAAAAGGTATTGATACAAATGGAAACACTGTCGATCCGATCCAATATGAATTTGAACTCTGTTATCGGTGCCATGCTGATAGCCCGGATAAACCCGGCAGTCCGACAATAAGGCAAATTGGACAAGATAATGTTCGTTTGGAATTCGATGTTTTGAATCCTTCTTTTCATCCGATTGAAGGTGCAGGTACAAATAGTAATGTACCGAGTTTGATTTCCCCCCTGAATGAATCCAGTATTATATATTGTACAGACTGCCATGCCAGTGATGGTGCCGGATCGTCAGCAGGTCCACATGGTTCATTTAATCCGCATATATTAAAATATAATTACGAAACTGCAGACTATACTCCCGAATCATACTTAGCATACGAATTATGTTATCAATGTCATGACAGAAATACAATTATTAATGAAAATGGCAATAGTTTTCAACAAGATGTGCACTTCAAACATATTGTTGAAGAAGACGCACCGTGCAATTCCTGTCATGATCCCCACGGAATAAACAGCGGACAAGTAACAACGTCAGACCATACTCATTTAATTAATTTTGATACAAATATTGTATTTAGCGTATCAGGAAACCTTCAATTTATTGATGATGGAATTTTTCACGGAACCTGTTATTTGAGATGCCATTTCAGAGGACACAATCCGCGATCATATTAAATTTAACGATATTAACATTTAGATTATGGAGGATTTATGAAGAAAGTATTTTTATTAATTTTGATCACCTTATTCACCTTCTTGTTCAGTTCACTTTTGATTGGTCAAAATATTAGTGGATCAGCCCATGATTTTTCATCTGATTCCTGGAACACTACGGGACAAATTTGTATCGTTTGCCACACTACCCATAATTCGGATGTAACTGTAGCGAACGCGCCATTATGGAATCACCAATCTACAGCAGCAACATTTACACCCTACAGCAGCGCCAGCATACACGCCTCTACCGGCGATCCGGATGCTTCATCAAAATTGTGTTTGAGTTGTCATGATGGCACAGTCGCGGTTGATAATTTTGGCAGTCAAACGACCGGTACACAATTTATTACCGGAAGCAGCTTGATTGGTACAGACTTGAATGATGACCATCCGGTTTCATTTACTTATGACCAAGCACTTGCTACAAATGATGGCGGATTATTTGATCGCTTAGAATATTGTCTGTTGCTCTAAAATTATTATTTTGATCGGGTAATTCATCGGTTACCATGAATTCTTTCATGTTTTCATATAT
>DAOWAQ010000194.1 GCA_030634505.1 Calditrichia bacterium | reverse complement strand
TTGTGCTAGTCGTCTGTCATTTTCATCATCCGTTGTGTTGGGATTATAATAATTCATTTCATTGGGTAATTGATATGAATTATTTTGAGAAAGAGGAAAAACTTCACCTGTAATATTTAAGTGCCCTCTTGAAGCAGCTAGAAAATAGTTATTGACTGCAATTATTTGATCTTGGAAATAACTTCTATTGTGAGGTGGAGGATCAACAGTAAATGGTTCAATACCAGACGTATCCGTTAAAAACAGACCATTTCCCGTAGTCAATGAATTCTGATCTTCCTGAAAGGAAACTCTCAGTGCACAAATTTTTAATTCTTGTTGAGCAAAAACTGAATGGGTTAATAATATTATTAGTGCTATTATTAAACTGAAATCATGTATTCTCTTCATTTAGAAATAATTATATCATATATAATTTGAGTTAAAATTGTACAGAAACCGAGAACCGCATTGTGTCAGACAACGGATGATCCTCCGCTGCAGAAATATATCCAAAATCTATTCCAAAGATATCATATTTAATACCGCCGCCAAATGTAGCAAATTTCCTGGCGCCAAAATCTTCATCTTCATAAAAATACCCGGCTCTTAGTGCAATTAAATTTCCATACCAATATTCAAAACCTATGGAATGAGTAAATTTTCTCAATCTCTCACTAAAAGAACCTTTTACCCATGAAGAATAAAATACAGCTTTAAAGACGCCATCCGGTTGCTCATCATTACTGGTAAGTGAATCTGTGCCTGATTCATTACGCACAACTAATAAACGATTTGCGTCATACACTAAAGTGATTTTATTAAATTCATCATCTAAAACTTTATAAGCAAATCCCAGTCTTAAATTCGTTGGGAGTGGGTCAGCCTGATCTTCGTTAATATAGGTTACTTCCGGACCGAAATTAGATAAATTAGCGCCCAAATTTAATCGATTTTCCAGAAATTCATATGCCGGCGTCCACAAAACTCCTACATCTACAGCAAATGAAGTTGCATTGCCGCCACGAGTCTCAGCACCTACTTTAACAAATGATGGAACGAGTTCACTTCTTATGAATTTAAGATTCAACCCCATACCCAAATTATCTTCCAATTTAGTCGCATAGCCCAATGTAATCGCATATTCTTTACTATCAAATGTATCCAATTCTTGACCTGTTGCATCAGTCCAGACATTTTCACCAAGGTTTAAAAAAGTAAACCCAAATCCAACCATACCATCAATTTCTTCTACATAATATCTTGCGGCAAAAAAATCATAAAACAAATCACTGAAATTAAACTGTGGTAACCAATTTACATGCATAAATGATGCTTCACCTTTATAATCAACATCAGGATCTTCATATTGAAATGCTAATCCCGCCGGATTCCAAAAAATTGCTGTAGCATCTGAAGCTGTAGCGACGCCCGCTTCTCCCATTCCGCCAGCTCTTGCTCCTGGTGCAATCATAAGAAATGGTACCGCTGCCTCACCCTGAGCAAATAATGTATTACTCGTCAGTAAAGTTAATACTGCTATAGAAGCTAAAAACATTGATTTAATTTTCATTATTTATCTCCATCAAAAAAAACCGATTATTTGAGCGATTCTGCCTGGCAAATAATCGGTTTACATATACCTGTTTAATTTTGCTAAAGGCAGATTTAGCGACTAAAATCAAAAACTATGTAATTTTAAGCCTTTAACAAGATTAAATAGGCACATCTCCTGAAAAATTTAGTTTGGTAATTTACGTTTCATCCGCTATGAAGTCAACATTTTATACATTTTCTGAAAAAATTTCAGAATTTCTCGGCTTCATCAATAAGCATAATCGGTATGTCATCTTTAATTTTATAAATCAATCTACATTTTTGACAAATCAATTGATCTTCTTCAGGTTTATATTCAAGATCCCCTTTGCATTTTGGACAAGCTATTATTTCTAATAACTGATTATCTAGCATATACTAATTCCTTAAAAATAAGTTCAAATATTGAAGTACTTAATGCAATTACGATAACAACTATTTCTGCTATTCAACCCATGAGCCCATTTTTGAAAATTTTTCGATTCGCATTTCGAGTAATTTATCAACGGGTAATTGCATTAATTCTTTCAAATTAGAAACAATTTCACTTTTCACATTTTCAGCAGATTCATCCGGGTTGCGGTGTGCTCCCCCTTTGGGTTCAGGTATAATTTTGTCAATGATTTTTAGTTCAAGTAAATCTTCAGCAACTACTTTCATTGCTTCAGCTGCTTCGTTTGCTTTTGCAGCATCTTTCCATAATATTGCAGCGCAACCCTCAGGACTTATGACGGAGTACCAGGCATTCTCCATCATTAAAATCTTATCGCCTACACCTATTCCAAGCGCTCCCCCACTGGCGCCTTCACCAATTACAATAATTATAATTGGCACAGGATATCTTGCCATTTCGAATAAATTTCGTGCAATGGCTTCAGCCTGCCCTCTTTCCTCAGCACCGATTCCCGGAAAAGCGCCCGGTGTATCCAAAAATGATACAATTGGTTTATTATATCTTACAGCCAACTGCATTAATCTCCTGGCTTTACGATACCCTTCAGGATTTGCCATTCCAAAATTGCGATATAAATTGCTTTTTGTATCTCCACCTTTTTGATGACCAATAATAACACAAGAAATATCATCAATAATTGCCAAGCCACCAACGATAGCTTTATCATCAGCAAAACATCTATCACCATGAAGCTCTTCAAAATAACTACATATTCTTTCGATATAATCTAGTGTATAAGGTCGGTCCTGATGACGCGCTAATTGTACTCGTTGCCATCGTGTCATGTTAGAATATATTTCTTGTCTTAGCTGATCCGCTTTTTTCTCAAGACGTAAGATATCATCACCTAAATCAACACCTGTTGACAAGGCATATTCTTTCATTTCATTAATTTTGCGTTCAAGCTCAAGAACAGGTTTTTCAAAATCCAAAGAAATTTTTATCTCTCCAGCCATTTGTGCCTCTATCCTTACCCAAAATAACCAATAAATATACTAATATTCATTTTCTTCTAATTGTTTTTTCATTTTATTCAGACCAGTTAAAACATCATTCGGCAGCCAATCAATTTTATTAAATAGTTTATCTAAAATGAAAGTGGAATTCATAGGTCTGGGGGCTTTTTGTTTTAATTCTGATGTTGTTGTCTCATCAATTAAACTTCCTTCTAAATCGAATACGTCGGCAATTTTTTTTGCAAATTCATACCGGTTACATTCTTCGCTACCGGAAATATGAAAAATCCCATACTCATTTAATCCCAGTAATTTATATATAGTTTCAGAAACATCATCAACATAAGTAGGATTACCGATTTGGTCATTAACCACATGTATTTTTTGATTACTTTTTAATTTATCCAATACCCATAAAACAAAATTATTTTTCACATTTTCGCCGGCGCCATACAAAATTTGAGTTCTTATAATTATATACTCCAGTATACTTTCCTTAACGACTTTTTCTGCAGCTAATTTGCTTTTCCCATAAAACCCATGAGGATTTGGAATGTCATTTTCTTTGTATGGTGCATTCTTGCCATCAAATATGTAATCAGTGGATATATGAACTAGAATTGGTAAGAATACTTTACATGCCTCAACAATATTCTCAAGACTTCTGGCATTAACTGCCCAACATGTATCCCTATCTTCTTCACATTTATCAACATTCGTATAAGCAGCTGCATTAATGACAACATCCGGTTGAATACTCAGAAAAAAATTTTTTACATCTGTACGAGAAGTAATATCCAATTTAAAATAATTCTCACCGAGTAGAAAATTGGTATAGTTTTCATGCTCAATACTACAACCATAAACATCAAAACCAGAATTAAATCTTTTTACAAGACTTTGTCCAAGTAAACCATTTGAACCAATTACTAAGATTTTTTTCATAAATTAATAATTAATTGTTTCATTATAAATTAATACTGACGAGAACAAACCTGCCTTTCAATCCCTCTTTAATTTATGCAAACAGGAAACTTCATTGATGAAGTGGCAGGAATCCATCTTTAATAACCGTTAATTTTCGCTGTTTCTTGCCGGGCGTTAAATTAATTAATTTATTATGAATAATGCAATTTTTCCTAAATTTAAAATTGCTACTTAATATTATATCATCATACAATTATTTTAACCTGAAGAAATAACAATCTTATGATTAGAAAATTCTTTTAATTGATAAATATTCTCAAAAATAAAGTATAAGACATCGGTTATTATTTTTGCATTTGCTAACATCCTGAAAATTGAATTGTCGTATGTCACTAATAATTCAGATACACCTATTTTAGACAAATCTTTTTTATATTCTTCTAACGAAGAAATATTCCGACCTACAATTTGCACCAAAGAAAGTATCGGATTATAAGTTAATTCTGTTTTATATTTTGAATCTAATTTTGACCATATCAAAATCCATTGAATATCATTTTCGATTAATAAAGGTAAGTGATATGATATAAAATTTCTTAAATATTCTTTTTCATCAGTACGATATTTTTGTTGTATTAAAGTTTTTAGTTTTTTGTCTCTGTTATTTTTA
>DAOWAQ010000330.1 GCA_030634505.1 Calditrichia bacterium | reverse complement strand
GGGAGACTTACCTCGTTTTAGTGTGTTTTTTAGATATTCAATATTTGGTCTCAATATAATTTCTCGATTTTAATTGTTTATGTTTTCTTGCCGATTTCTCTTGTAACAATTTTCCATTGAACATAACGAACATTGATAATCTTTTTTTTCGCAATCTTTTCCAATACCAATAATAGCACTAACAGATTTTACCGGATTCATTAATGCAGAATCTGATAATTCAATACCACAAAATTTCTGGGGAAGCAAAGAAAAAAACTTATGTTGCTCAGAAACATTCCAACCACAATAACCCGGGCTATAGCGATTTGTACTGTTTAAATTAATTTTCTTTGTTTCGTTTTCAACCAATGATTCTATGTAATCAGCAGCATTTTCAACCATCTCCGAACCAATCGTATCGGCAATATAACCATGAAACGGGTCACCTCTTTTGAAGTATTGATTTATCCAATCATCATATTTTTTGCCAAGAGTTACGACAATAAAGGCAATTGAAGTGCATTTCGTTAATTGTTTTGCAATTATTTTGTCCAAATGAAATGATATTTTAATCAATTCCAATTTTCCGGATTCTATTTTAATGGAATTATCTTCAAATAGTTTATATCCACCAATTACTTTTGCATGGTTTTCCGATTCTTTAATCAACTCTTCAGTATTGCTTAACACCAACTCCTGATTGCTATTGCTTCCATAACCCATACATTCAATAATTGTATTGGTGGCGGGTCTTACTTTATCAAAATCTATTTTGAGCTCCACTGCTGACATATTTATAATTTAAATGATTATTGGTGTATATCTTGTATCAATAATTTCACCATGTTTTAATCCTTCGCAGGAAGTATGGGTGGCATTTCTTTTATCGCTAGAGTCAAAAGTGCTGCCATCACTAATATAAATTACTGTCATTCCTTTTCGCAAAATATTTGTCTGATTGTTTCCTGCTCCGTGAAAAAGTAAGCCTGAATGAAAGGTTACATCACCCGCTTTTAGAGATACATGGAATTTATCTTTATTAACTAATGAATCAGGCGTGTGTGGATTATTAAATATATCGACATATTCTTTCATTTTTACATCATGTGTGCCGGGGTAAAAATAAAGTGATCCCATATCAATTGAAACATCCTCAAGCGCCATCCACATTGTAATAGTATATTCTGGTTTTGCTATTGGCCAGTAACTGCAATCCTGATGAACTGCTGTTGCATTGCCGTAGGGTTCTTTAAACAAAGCCTGATCATGCCATAATCGAACGTGTTCGACTTGCATTAAATCCCGGGCAATTGAAGCAAATCTTTTGCCCAATACAAAATCGGAAATGCATTTGTAATCCCAGCACAAATATCCGCATTGTAAAAACGACTTCTCATATTCTGATTTTTCTTGCAGAGATCTTTTATCTTGTTCTTTTCTTAAAAATACTGCTGCTGAAATCAACTTGTTAGTGTAACTAAGCGCTTCTACTTCTAAAACTTTTTCCAATTTAATAAAACCATTTTTCTGATACGATTCAATTTTGTTTTCTTCAATATTGTAAAATTGATTATAAGTTTCCAAAACATCACCAGGTACAGATTGGTTTAATATTTTTTGTGCTGAATCTTTATTTATGCCATTAATATGTGTCAATTATATATAACCCCCAAGATTTAATTTAATCCATACGATTCTAAATTAAACAAATTCCCGTAATTATTTTTCAGATAACCAATTGATGCTTCTTCAGTTTCAATAATGTCAGCTAATTCAATTTCAAATCTATCTATCCAATTCTTTTCATTTTCAGAAATATTGACTTTTCCTTCAATTATGGCATTTTTTATAATATCAAAGGTCGTTAACACCGACTCCTTTGTCTGTCTGTAACCTCCGGTATTATTTACTATCGATTTTGATATTTCAACTACCGATTCAGGCTTCAAGATAAATGCTTCAACATTTAATGATGAATCACTTTCAACCAACCAATCACGCATTTTTAATGCTTCATTATTTTGACTGGCTATATTCATCAAACGACAATCATAGGCTAAAATTTCTAGAAATACTTCCGGTGCTGAACCACTCAATAAACGAATATTCTGAACAGATTCATTACTCCATAAATCGGCTGTAGCAGATGCTATATTTCCCAGATGACTAAAATGTGCACAAGAAGAAGATTTGCCCTCCATACTTATTGGATAACCTGTTATTGCTTTTATAAACGGTCCCTCATAGGCACAATCTTTTGATGGACCAACAGCACCGTTCTCATATGCAGCTAAACTTCGTGGTACACTGGCTGCGCGATCCAAAGCAGCCAATAATGAAGGTAACATTCCTTTTCCTGCAAGTTGCATGGCAGTATTCGAAAATCCACAGGCTGTATCACCACCTGGAATAACATTATATTGAGATGCAATTTCAGTGATTTGGTTCCATAACCATTCCATATCTTTATATGCTAAAATGCCCAATGATCCGATAATGCCATTTAAATCTCCATAAAGCAATGCCTGATCATGCACTTCTTTGCCCCCGACAGATTCAATGGATAAAATATCTGCACCTGCCTGTGCAGCTACGATAAATGCTTCTTTCATCTGTTCCCAGTTCTTGCCTTGTCTCAAAAGAGGTGGTCGATCTCCATCACGTAAATCTACAACCGTTACACGCAAAGCATTTGGGATATCACAATCATTTAATCGATTCCTGAGAAGTTTTGTTATTTCACCACCCAATTGTGGATTTGAAGTCATTGGAGGCAATTGTTCAAATTCGATAACTAATCCAGGAACTTTTAATATTTCTGATCTTTTTACAATAGTGTCAATAATCTCGGAATATTGTTTAAATATGGATTCATGGGTATTTTCTTTTATTTCCATTGTTGGAAGAGTAAAATTTATTTCCGGATATACCTGCCCCCCGCCTATTGTTAATCCTCTACCGCATTTAAGTGGAAAAGGCGCCGTACCAAAGACCAAATCAGATGAATTTTCTATAGTTAATGAAGTATAATTCATTTATCCTGCCGTTGTAGTTATTAAGAAAGATGTTTTACCAAACCATGCGGATCGTGAAAAAAACCTGTCGCACCTATTTTGTTACTGAATTCCTGCGAAAGTGGTGCGCCTCCGACATAGATTTGAGTGTTCGGATGTTTCTCTTTAACGACTTCTACTACTTCCTGCATATTCATCATTGTTGTCGTTAACAAGGCGCTCATTCCAAGAATGCATTTCGGATTCTCATTTACAGCCTGCAAAAATTTATCCGGGGAAATATCGACGCCAAGATCGACAACTTTCCAGCCGTTGCCTTCCATAACCATTCTAACTATATTCTTTCCGATATCATGTAAATCACCCAAAACCGTACCAATTACTATCGTACCTTTGTG
>DAOWAQ010000046.1 GCA_030634505.1 Calditrichia bacterium | reverse complement strand
GGAATTGATAATTTAATTGAGAGTAGAGAACTAATTGAAAAATTAAAAGGTCCTCGCATAGCTCTTTTAGCACACCAGGCTTCACTTACTTGCGATTGTCGCCATACACTAGATGTTCTTATGGATATTGACAGTTTAAATATGGCGGCTGTTTTTTCTCCACAACATGGTATGTATGGTGCCAAACAAGACAATATGATTGAATCAGAGGATTTTACCGATCCAAAATATGGAATTCATGTTTTCAGTTTATATAGTAAAACAAGAGTTCCAAGTAAAGAAATGATGGATACATTCGATATCCTTCTTGTAGATTTACAGGACGTTGGAACCAGAATCTACACATATCTGACTACACTTGTTTATTTTTTAAAAGTATCCGATTCTACAAAACAAATCTATATTCTTGACCGCCCGAATCCGGCCGGGCGTCCTGTTGAGGGGACTATACTTGAAGCAGGCTGGGAAAGCTTTGTCGGTCCGGCTCAGATTATAATGCGGCATGGTCTTACAATGGGTGAATTTGCATTGTGGTATGTCAGCAAAAACAATCTGAAAGTTGATCTGAATATTATCCCAATGGTGGATTACAATCCGGATGTTGCCCCGGGATATGGGTGGCCTCTACATGAAATTTCATGGACAAATCCCAGTCCTAATGCTTCTACATTAAATATGGCCCGTTGTTATCCAGGAACTGTACTTATAGAAGGTACAACCTTGTCCGAAGGAAGAGGAACAACAACACCCCTGGAAATTATAGGCGCGCCAGATATAGATTTTGATGTGATCTTAAACAGGATTACTGAATTGAAGCCGGAATGGATACAAGGATGTTTTCTTAGATCTGCATATTTTGAACCCACCTTTCAAAAACATACAGGCAAGTTTTGTTCCGGAATTCAAATACTTACAGACAATGCTTCTTATCAACATGATGCATTTAAACCTTACAGACTGGTTGCGTTAATGTTTAAAGCGATCAGGATGGAGTATCCTGATTATAAAATCTGGCGCCAGTTTACATATGAGTATGAAAATGAAAGACTGGCAATTGATCTTCTAGGCGGTGGCACTTTTTTACGAGAATGGGTGGATGATCCAAATCTGGACGCAGATGTGTTTGATGCACGGCTAAAAAAAGATGAACAAAAATGGTTGCAAGAGCGAAAATCACATTTGCTTTACTAAAAGAATTTACACTCGGAGAAACATTCAAATATATTCCTCCATCTTTATCACCAAACCTAATAATTTTACTCGGAGAATCCACCACGACAAATCGAAAATTATAGTATTCAAAAGTTCTAATTATTAATGTTCCTGGTTTAGGAAGACTTCTTCCACCATGTCGAGAGCTTTGCCCAATAAAATTTGAACCATTTCTTTTGGGTTCCATTGCATATTGTCTTGCTTGTTCAAACCCACTATATATTTCTTCTTTAAGTAAACCAGTGAAATCACGCATTAAGTCAGAAATTGCCACTATTCGCCAGTAATATTCCTGTTCAGCTTTTACAACATATTCAAGTAATCCCATCTTTTCAAGCTGCTCATCTTTTAGTCTTCTTCCAAGTTCAACAAGTTCCCCTAATAAAAAATGCTCAGCACCATATAAAAATTTTACTTTCATATCTTTGCCTATAAAATGTATAACATATGATTGAGCGGTTAATAGCCGTATATCATGTCAATACTTTAAATAATATTAATTAACAATTTTTCTCAACAAGATGCAAGCAAAAATATATATTTTATCTGAATTTAGGCCTGTGTGTTATACGGCTGACAGCCGTGTTATAATCCTGCTGTGTGCCGTATATAAAGTTTGGACTTTTTGGATTTAAATTTTTCGAAAATCATATTAAACAGAAATCAAAATAGACAATTCAATTGATGAATTAACTAAGATGCTTTTATCTACTAATCAGAATTATTTTAAGGGAATATCAAAATCCTGTTTTTCTAATTCGCTAAATTATAACGTACCCAGATCGGGCTCGACCAGGCCATTTCTCCATCGATTTGTGTGACACGAATGTAGTAATAATTTTCACGGTACATCAAACGTTTGTCGACAAATTCAAATTCTATCTGCCGATTTATTTGTTCACCTTTCGAAATTATAATTTCATCCAGCGGATTGATTTTATACACCAAACCTTTGGTATCAATTTCACTAGGATTTATTGTATAATTGTACGTTTGTTTTTCATTCACTGAAGACTTGATAAAACCTTGCGAAATAGCAGACATGCCAAAAGATTGAACGCTAAAAGTCAGCAAAAATTCAGAATCAGAATTTTTCACTTCAAAAGATATCCCATCATAATCGCCCCGGGTATCTGATTTCCAGACAATGCTGCCTGAAGTGGAAGAATAAATTTTATCCTTAGGAAAATCAACAGAATTTGTCTGCAAAAATTTTAAATCCTTCTTTGAAGAGACAACTTTTCCATTCCAATGAACACTTCTAAGCCGTCTGCTCCAAAATCCACTATCAAAGTCTGATAGATCATTCTTCTCTATTCGATTCCTCCAAAGGATATTAATTTTATTATCGGGTAAAATTGGATTAAAATGTGAATGAATTACTTTGCCATTCTTAATCAATTCAACTTTCCAGACAGTATTTTCTCCAAAAACATTAACCCGAATTTTTGGTGGATCATTTACTAAAATTTCTTCTCCCATACAGGCATCGTTTATTTTGAAATCAATCGATATTCTTTTACCCGTTGTTGCATAGGTTCTATGGTTTATCAATGCATCGTACAGAGATTCTCTGGTCAGGTCCTTTGCAAATACTGCAGTCAATCCTCCATGGACAAAATGATTAGCACCTCCTCCCGGAGGAAATCCGCCAACTTGTCCATTATGCGAGTCGCTTCCTCCAACAAATCCAATTTTATATCCTCTTTCGAGGGCCATTTGTCCTAAGGATTCAAAACTGCCATGGACAGAATAGATTTCGAGCAATGGTTCAGCATTAGATTCATGGAATTCCAAATTTGCTATTGCACCGCCAACATGTGGAATTGTGATTACTTTATTTTTTTTTGATTTTTCAAATTTCAAATTTTGATACAGTTCAGGAAGAGAATTAGAGGCATTGTTTCCGGTCGGGTAGATAGTTCCATTATTATCAAAATAAAAAACATTATGATCTCCATAAGGATATTCTGTAGTGGATGTGATGCGATTTGGTGACCATTCCCACCCAAGCAATGTGATAAAATTTGGAGGATTATTAAAATTAGAAACAGCAGTTTTAATATTATTCCACATACCATTCACTGTAAAATCAGGGGCATCAAGTTCGACATCATGATCTGTGATGGCAGCAAAATTTAGCAATGCCTTATCTTTAGCAAAACTAAAATAATCGTCCGCACTACCATATCCATCAGATAATTTAGTATGCCCGTGAAGTTCTCCCCAAAATAATTTGTAATTTTCTGCGTTTTCTTGACAAATGATTGGATTACTTTCTCTGACTAAATTATCTCCAGTTTCAATAATGAATCGATATGTACCAGCAGAATCAACTTTTAAATTATTTATACTAATTTTTCCATTATTTTCTTTTGCAAAATTATATGATCCGATCATTTTCTTTTTTGTGATTGACTTAAGAAATATACTTAAAGTACCGGTAAAATCTTCAACCGTATTTCTATATTTGTCTTCCACAATTAGATTAATTCTAAAGATTTCATTTGGTTTAACAATCGATGGGGCAACAACAAAAATTCTTTCTGCTGGTAACTTAGTTATTATATCCAACGATGGAAATTTTTCTATTCGTCGATAAATGGGAAATCCAACATCAGGTACTTCTGTACAAGATTCGATGCGAAACTCGAAGTTCTTTTCACTGACCAAGGGCGTTTTAAATCCCGGCGAACCGCTGGATTTGTCTCCCAACACGATTCTTATTTGTTCACCTTTAAGAAGAGGTTCTTTTAATACCCAAATTAGAAGACGTGATTGAGTGAATGGATACTCGAATAAACCACGATGTTCAGACTTGTAGTCAATCTCGGATTTACCATTGGTACTAACAGACACAAAGTTCGGTGCGTTCGGATTGAAAAATTGTGGATTACCACAAGTTCTGGTAAAATGACAGGATATTCTGATTCCACCTCCGACAGGAATAATTTTATCAGCTGTGTAAGTAATTGTCCATGTTTCATAAGAATCTACATTGGTTACCTCTGGCGAAATTATAGCTGTTCCACTCCCGTACTGACCATATTCCAGTCCTTTAATCTGATAAATGACATCATCTGTTATATCCTTAATTTCAATATCACCATCCATTCGGGTTAAAATTTTCTGATCAGCAAAATCCTCAAGTGAGAACTCAAATGTATGTGACTTAGTGATGACTTTTACAATTGCCTCTTTCGGTACCTGAACAAAAAGAAAAACACCTTCCTTATTAGTATATGTTTTAGAAGTCCAGGAGTGCTTTGTCACCAGTTTAGATTCATCGATCATGCCATGTCTAATAAATGGCACGACCTTCAGGACTTCACCATTATTAATTTCAACGTGTCCGTCCCATATCTGTTTTGTTTTTGTTTTGATTCCCCAGGTAATCTGAATTCGTTTATCGACAAATGCAGATTGAGATTTTAATGTACTGTCATATGCAAATAAAATTGAATTCCAAAGAAATAATAAAATTAAAATATATTTAAAAGTAATTTTCATTTACTATTCCTTAATAAAGTAGATATTTATTTCGCATTGTTGAAAAATTTTCTAATCCTGGTTTCCAACTATTAACAATATCTTCAATTGGAACTTGGTTTTTTACCTGCTCAATTAACAGATCAGATCTGGTGACATGCCAGACTTTTTTTACATCAAATTTATCCGCATACAATTTATATAGTACCTGAAGAACAATAATTCCACATTTAACAGGCTGAAAAGAATTCCTATCGAGTAAGCTTATGGCAACTCCTTCGCACAATTGATTTTTATATCTGCTTTTTTCCGGAATAAATTTGATCGGAACAAAACGAACACCTGAAATATTTTGCCTGTTAAGTTCAATAGCAAGTTCAATGGAGTTGATCCACGGTGCACCAAACATTTCAAATGGACGTTCTAATCCTCTTTTATCTTCTACATTCGTACGTTCAAGTAATCCAATACCCGGATATAGAGTAGCCTCGTAAAGATTTCTCATGTTGGGAGAAGGATTAATCCATGGAAGTCCAGTTTGGTCAAACCATAATTCACGCTTCCAATTTTTTATTTTTATTATTTTTAAATTGAGTCCCAATTTTTCTTCGCCATTATACATGAGAGCTAACTCACCAACCGTCATCCCATGTCGGATAGGAATCGGAAAACTGCCTACTAATCCAAAAACTTGCTCAGGACTTAAAATTGGTCCTTCAAAATCAACTCCGTTTATGGGATTTGGTCGATCTAAAACAATGAATTCAATATTATTTTTTGCAGCTTCCTGCATACAAAGTTTCATTGTTCCGATATAAGTATAAAATCTTGTCCCAATATCTTGAATATCAAATACAAATGTTTCGATTCCGTTTAGCATCCTGTCAGTAGGTTGCCGGGTTTCTCCATATAAACTATAAATATTTAATCCTGTTATCGAATCAATATTAGATGGAATTTTACCTTCAGCTGTTCCTCGAATTCCATGTTCCGGGCTGAATAGTGCCACAAGATTTACATTTTTTGCATTGAATAAAATATCAATAGTTGGACGCCAAAAACGATTCATTCCTGTTTGATTTGTTATGAGTCCCACTCTTTTTCCAAACAACTGTACAAATTCCTCCCGTTCAAGAACATCAATACCTGTTAAAACCTGTTGAGATTGTGCACCTAAATTTGTATTCAGGTCAAATAAAATTACTATCAGAATTGAAATTGTTAAATAGCGAAGAATCATATTTTCTCCAGTTTATTTGGAAATGGTTCGAATTATTTCATCATGAACCAATGGCCTAATTTTATTAATTTTTCCTCTATCTGTCATTTTATAAGTTCTGTTTGTTAAAAAGATAATAAATAAATCTAACTCAGGATCCATCCATATCGAAGTACCAGTGAAACCAGTATGGCCAAATGCGGATTTTGAAAATAGGTTAGAGATTTGACGTTTTGGATTACCATTTCCCGTATCCCACCCTAATGCTCTTGTACTGTTTTCGGAAGCTCGCGTAGTAAAAAGTTTAATTGTAGATTTTTTAAAATATTGTTTACCCTTGAATATCCCATTGTTAAGGTAAAGAATTGCAAATTTTGATAAATCTTCCGCGGTTGAAAATAGACCAGCATGTCCTGCCACACCATTCATTAGTTGTGTGATTTTGTTTTTTGGTTTTCCCGGTTTTTTTATTAGGCGAAAATTATGTTCCGGCTCTGTAGGCGAAATTCGTTGCCAAAGTTTTGTAGGATTAAACATAGTGTCTTTCATCAGGAGAGGCGCAAATAAATTATTATGAACAAATTTTTCAAGAGATTCTTTTGTAATGACTTCGACAATTTTACCTATTGTGATAAATCCCAGGTCACTATAAATTGTTTTTGTACCTGTTTCATAAATAAGCGGCATAGCATATAAAGAATCATAAGCTTCCTGTTTGGTGGTACAAAATTTATAAAACGGTTTTCCAGCAGGGAATCCACTATTATGAAGCAGTAAATTTCGAATGGTTACTTGAGATTTTCCATTTTGATCAAATTGTGGGATGAAATTTGAAACAGGATTATTCAATTCAAGTTTCTGTTGCTCATATAGTTTCATGATGGCAGACGTTGTAGCAATAACTTTTGTTAAGGAAGCTAAATCAAATATGGTTGATGTCTTTACCGTCCACGCATTTTTAGAATAATCAGTAAATCCATAAGCTTTTTTATACAGAATAATATTTTTGTTGCCAACTACTAATACAGCTCCGGGGAAAACAGAATCCTGAATTGCGTTTTCAATAATTGAATCAACATTTGAATAAATTTTATTATTGTCTTGGGCTAAACAGAAATTGGTGAATAATAATAGTAATATAAAGACATACGAATATTGAGAAATATGATAGAATGAAATATTTTTACTCTTAGATTTCATTGTTAAAATATTTAAGTTCTTTTTTACTTACAGTTATTTAATATAATTCACCCAAATCGGGCTCGACCATGCCATTTCAGCATTACCATACGCCCATTGGCTGCGCCAAATTTCATCTACTTGTTTAACCCGAACATAATATATACTGTCTTCGGTAAAATTTTCATCTTTGAATTGGAAAATTGAAATTCTATTCTCAGGCTTAACCGTATAAATTGTTTTATACTCATTTCCATCAAATTTTACGATTTCTATTAGTTCTATCTTATTGGTACCTGCTACTTTCACAGCAAGTAAAGGGATTTCATTGGTAGAATATTCACTTCCCATCAGGTGACCATCACAGGTAAAATCAAGATAAATTCGAGTTCCTGTTGTTGCAAAAGTGAGGCGATTTTGAAACCCATCCCATATGTTATCTCGATCATTTTCTTTTGCGAGTACTACAGCTAATCCTCCGGCATGAACACACGCTGTCGTGAAATTATTCAATCCGGGAAGTCCAGTATGATTATCAGATGAACCAATTACACCAATCTTATGTCCATTGGCCCAGGCATATTGATAGCTCCATTTATTATTCACACTCAATTCAAACCGCTGAGTATCATCTCCCGGCTGTATTAAAAATCTATTATTCCAAAGTGAATATATTTCACCAATGATTCGATAATTGTTATTTACCTTATCCCAAATAGCATGATTTGGTTTAGTCCAAGTGCAATGGGGAATCATTATGGCAGGTAAGTTTTGTTTATCGAAAGCATTCCATAATTCATGCTTGGTATCATATTCAGAATATCCAAATACCTTATTTCCTTTATTTTTATATAAAATGATGTGATGTCCTTCATGGGATGTTGAGGGAGATGTCCATTCATAGGCAAAAAATGTAGTGAATTTTCCAGGCAAATTAAATGACTCTGTTATTTCCTGGCTTCTATTCCAAGCTGAATATGCGAGTAGTCCGTTATCATGTTCAGAAGTTGAAGCAAAATCAAGACGCATTACATCCCGGGCATATTGATAAGCATTTATGGCAGAAGTATGATGTCCACGATGATCACCACCCCTTCCTGTTTTAGTGAATTCATGATTGGTAGTTCCTGTGCCTGTGTGATAATGGGTATCACCAAAAAGTCTTTTCAATTTTGGTTTAGATTCGGACACATACGAATAATTATTTACAGCTTTAATTTCTCCATCTGAAGCATTTATACATTGGAATCCATTTTTCATAAAGGTGATTTTCTCAAAAACATGTACTCCGGAATCTTGCACTGAAAAGGTATATGAATTAGGTATAGTCCTATTTGAATCTGAACTCGAAAAAGTCACAGTCCCCCTGTAATTAGTGGCACGGTTTCCAAATTTATCTAAAAGCACTACTACCATTTCAAAAGGTTTTGCTTGTTGAACATCAGCAGGAGTAACGAGTAACATTGTTGTAGCTTTTTGTGGTAGTATTTGTATTATAGGGTGAATATAAATATTATGCCATGGATCATTTTCTGATTGTCTCCATTGAGCTCGGACAACTAACTTCCGGGCAAAGCTTTGAACATTTCCCTGATAATGTAATTGAATAGAATCACCTGGTTTTAATGGATTTTTCTGAACAATACATTCAATTATTCTATTATAACTTCCACAGGTAGTAATTTCGACAATAGCATCTCCGGATGAAGTCGCATTTACAAATCCAGGCGCTTAGCTTTCTTTTTGCTGAGGTTGAGCCCAATAGTATGGCTTTGTTTCTAAATAAGCCACAGGTAATTCAATTCTAATTCCTCCTCCAATTTCTATTTTTGAAGAGTCACTTATAAATTCAAATATAAATTGTTGGTAAGTACCTGCAATTGCATTATCAGGAAAAACCTTCATTTTTTCTTTAGCAATTACATTTGTAAATCCGCTAAATATTAGAAATATCATCAGCGAGAAAGTGATTATGTATCGCATGGTATTTTTCATTATGATTAAATGCTCCTATTTCATTTTTTTGTGATTCTATTAGGTATAACGGTTCAGGCTAAGGGGAGCGAACATTGAAACACGACTTTTTATTAGCCAATTTACTCGAAAAATGTTACCAAACTTGAAATTCATGCCACGTTGTTCGCTTCCCGCTTAAGCCGATTGTTGGACGAAGCCGCTATCGCGGAGAAAGATAATTCGCCCATTATTTTGCTTAGATTTATTTATTAACATTTATTAACAAACAGTTATATTGTATCTCATTCACTAACAAAGGAGGTACAATCTAATGAAAACATCAACAGAATCAAAATTCAAAAACTATTACGAACTTCACTGCAAACATCTTAAACTTAAAGGCTTGCAACCCAAAACCATTGAAGCCTATTCGCGGGCGATTCGCCGAATCGGAGATTATTTTAATTGTAATCTGGATAATTTAACCCAAAATCAGTTACTCGATTATTTTCACCAGCTTAAAGAAAAATCTTCATGGAGTACAGTTAAACTTGATTTGTATGGTTTAAAATTTTTCTATTTACATGTTTTGCAAAGAAACTGGGTGGATATACCCATTATTAAATCGCCAAAGGTAAAACGTATTCCTGATATTGTTACAATCGAAGAAGCATATCAAATATTTTCCTCTACACGTAAACTGAGTTATCGCGTATTATTTTTTACTCTTTACAGTATGGGACTTCGCTTAGGAGAAGGACTGCGTTTGCAAACAGGTGATATAGACGCTGGCAGGCAACG
>DAOWAQ010000012.1 GCA_030634505.1 Calditrichia bacterium | reverse complement strand
ATATAAACATATCAGGTGGTCCAAATCTGGCGATTTACTAGATTGGGTAATTGAAAAGGAATCTACATTATACAAAACTCCCGAAGAAATGTACCATAAGATTATGGATTTAGAACAAAAAGACAAATTAAAAGGTTCCATATTATTGATGCACCTCGGTACAGATAGGAAAACAGATATACCCTATAAAATGTTATCAAAATTGATAAAGAAGCTTAAAGATAAAAACTATGAATTGATTAAAATCAGTGATCTTTTAAAACTCCAAATTTCATCATAATTCATTCAAAGAAAAAATAGGTACTCATTAACAATTTCTATTGGTAGAATAGAATGGAAATCCAATAATTACAATAGGTAATTGGTTGATTTAATTAAATATAAATCATAAATTTATATGCTCTAATTAAATAAGAATTAAATCACTTTATTAGATAATATTATTTATGAATGAAATAAATATTATTAAAGCGGAAAAATGAAAAAACTGGTTAAAATATTACTAATATTTACTATTTTGGTTATTCTGTTCGCGATTGATGTGCCATATATTCTTTCTGTGTTTTCGCTTGATGAAGAATTAAAAAATTACATTGTTGAAAACATAAATTCTGAAAGTGAAAAAGTAGTTTCAATCGAAGATATGTCAATAGGTTTATGGACGGTTGAAGCAAATGATATAAAAATAATTAGCTCGACAGAATCCAGCCAGTTTGTAATTAAAAATGTAAAGTTTAATTATAATATACTAAAACTTATAACTGAACCGTCTTTACCACAAAACGCAATTAGTGAAATTGTATTAATTGAACCAAAATTAATTTTGAAACAAGAATCAATCAAACCTGGTATTGAAAATGAAATCCGTGAATTATCTGATAGTATAAAAATAAATTATATAAATAAAATAACCAATTTTACAGGCATTGATAGGGTGCAATTACAAAACGCAAAAATAATATTTAAAAAAGATTCCGGCGAATTATTGGTGTTAGCAGACAAGTTGAATGGATGGATAAAAAGTACTGATAATTTTAATATTACACTATCTGCTGAAGGAAGCGTCTTCTATGGAATTGACAATTTTAACCTTTACTTTGATATCAATTTAGCAGAAGAATTGATTGCGGGAAGAATTGAACTTGTTAATTATAATATAAACAACATGAAGTTCCTTATCAAACAATCAGATTTGATGATTGACCGGGGAAATTTAGATGGAAGAATTTATGTGTCAGCAAATTCATTTAATTTGGATAGTTTGAAATTTAATGGTTATTTAAATATTCACGATGTAAATGCTATTTATAGTCCATCTAAAATTAGTGGATTTAATGCAAAAATTATGGCAGAAAACAATGATTTAATGATAAAGGAATGTTCAGGATCAATTAATGATTCTCCTTTTGAACTTAATGCAAAAATTGAAAATATTCTAAATCCAAAATTGTCGGGGGAATTCAGAAGTATAAGTTTTAACCTGTCTTCTCTGGAACCTTACTTAAATACAAAAGGATTTAATGGCTCTAAAGTTAATTTGAATAGTAGCTTTACGATTTCTGATTCTGATACGTTAATTACTTCAAGTATTTATGCAAAAGAAATTAAATATAATAACGAGACAATTGAAAAATTAAATATAAAATTAGATTATAATAATAGTCTAGTTAATATAAATAAATTCAACCTGGAATATTTTAATTTTAATATTAATTCGACTGGAAAGGTTAATATTCAGGATGGAAACTATTCATATAATTTAGCTGCAAACAGAGAATTTGAAATACACCAATTTTTTGATAATCTGACTAATAAAACACAAAATGCCTCAATAAATTTATTTGGAAACCTTTTTGAAAAAACTGTTAATGGAAATTGGAAATATTTAATTGCTGGTCATGAAGATACACTTATAAATATAGATGGCATGATCACTCTGGAAAATGAATTATTTACATTTACAAAAAACAGCTTTAAAGAAAAAGATTTTTTATTTTCATTCCAACTTTCTAATGTATTTAATTCTCCGCAAATTAATTATGGTTATGTTGAAAACATTCCATTCCATTTATTTGCATCCAGAACATGGATCAAATCATTTTTTAATGATTTTGCATTTGAAGGTATTTTAGTTGGGCCATTTAACGCACTGAATACTGAGTTAAAATTTTTCTCGAAGAAAAACCCTGGTTCAGAATTAATTCTTACGACAAAAATCGAAAATATATTGCAAAAAGAAAAAAATATTTCTGGTTCTTGGGAAATTAATAATTTTTCAGGAATTGCAAATTTTAAACTTGGAGAAGAATACCTGATTGGAAATGTGAGATCTGGAAGTCATGTCTATGGCGAAATTGATTTGAACTTAAACAGGGAAAACCAACTTTATGGTAAGATAAATTTAGATAATTTTGACATAGGAATGTTTTTTAATGATAAGACTTTTGATAAATATGGACAAATAAGTGGTATTGTCAATGCAAGCGGCAATTTGGATAATCCAATTATTACTGCCAAATTAGAAGGAAACAAATTTGTTTTTAACGATATTGGTTATTATAAGTTTAATACTCAATTCACTCTTGCTAATTCTATATTAGACTTAAATGCTTTAAATATTTCTCTAAATAATTCATCAATATTGGACGGCGAAGCAAAAGTGAATTTGGCAAATGATCAAATAAGTGCGAAAGCAACAGGTGAAAATATTGATGCAGACTATATTTTTAGATCTATATTTGGTGATAAATATAAAATAAATGGCGAAGCAGACTACACTTTCCAAGTGAATGGTTCATATAAATCGCCTAAGATATCTGCTAACATTGATTTTCGCAAAGGAGATTTTGATGATATATCTTATGACAATTTACACATTGAATTAAGTGACTCTATTAAAGATAATACTCAATTCTTTGATTATAAAAACCATCTGATCAATATTGAAAATTTCTCTTTAATTAAAAATGGACATTACCATTTTGAAAGTAAAGGAACATTTCCTCTTTATGCAAATGGTAATATTGATTTAGAATTAATATTTAATGGAGATTTGTTTTCATTAATACCGCATTGGAGTAGTTTTTTTGTAGATGGCGCTTCTTTTGCCTCGGTGAAAGTGAAATTATCGGGTACACCTGAAAGACCCATAATCGATGGAGGTATTGCTGATATTGAACGAGGTGAACTTTGGTTGGCTGATGTAGCAGATCATATTGATGAATTAAATGGAAAGATTGAAATAATACCGGGTAGCAATAAGGTGAATTTTGTTAATTTAATGGCTGAGATAGATGGCAATGAACTAATTATAAATACTGTACATGACGTTGAAACAACAGATGGGACCAAATTACAACCATGGTTTTTCAAAAATATAAATTTGGATTTTGGTGTTTTAACTTTATCGACATCGACAAATGGAATAGAAATCAACATTCCGGGTCTTATGCCTAAAAATGAAAAAGGATTTATAAGACTTGTTGGTAAAGAAAAAAATGAAAAATTTTATTTTTCAGGACCTGTTAAACATCCGGTTGTAAGAGGAACGGTCATTGTAAGTAATTCTCGTATTACATATCCTTTTACATCTAAAAAATCAAAAGAAAAAGATACAACAGAAGAATTTCTTGAAAACATCAACTGGGATTTGTTTGTTAAAGCTGGAAAAGATCTAAACTATATTCGTGAAATTGACGCTTTCTTAGGTGAGGTTAATACAGAATTAACTGTTAATCCTGGAGGAAATGGACTGGAATTAAGAGGAACTATAAACCGAAATACATTCAAAGCAAATGGAAATATTATTTCTGAACGGGGAAGAGTGGATTATCTGGATTTAAATTTTAGAGTGGAAAGATTTGGTGTTGAATTTAATGCATTTAATCAGGAGCCGCGTGTTACAGGAAGAGCCTGGACAATCGTCCGTGATTCGCTTAGCGCAATTCCTAAAACAATTTATTTGGAGTTATATGCTGTTGATCCTGAAACAGGGCAAGAAATTCAAAGCGCAAGATGGGAAGATTTTAGATTTAAATTAGTATCTGCTGACCCCACAGTTGGAGAAACTCAGGAACAAGTCTTGGCGTATCTTGGATATTCAGTTGATAATTTTCAGGAAAAGGCTACTGATGTTGGGGGGGCAGTAACGGAAAATTATTTAATTAGACCATTATTAAGACCAATTGAAAGGTCATTGGAAAGATACTTGGGATTTGATTTAGTACGATTCAATTCAAATATTGCCAGAAATTTATTTCATGTTAGTTTAGGGAATGTCCCTGGTTTTAATAATTCAAAATCTTATTTGTACGATCTGAATACTAATTCACCTTATTTATTATTGTTCGAAAGCTCTGAGGTTACTGTAGGGAAATACCTATCTCAGAATTTATATTTGACTTATACGGGGCAATTAGTTGCTACTGCTATTGACCAATCTAACGAATTTAATTTAAATCATTCAATAGGCTTAGAATATCGATTTTTTAAGAACATTTTATTAGAATTTGAGTATGATAGGGAAATGTTGAATTATTTTTCAACTTTTACAGATAAACCATATTCTGATGATTTCAAAATAAGATTACGCCATTCATTTTCGTTTTAATTTGGAGGAATATTGTGTTAAAATGGTTATGTTCAGTACTTTTGATTTTCCTATTATTTGGGGTTTCCAATTCTCAAGTAAGAAAAATGAGAGTGAATTCAATTGTCATTGAAGGAAATAATGAAGCTCAATCAAGTAGTATAAGACTAAATTCAGGATTACTCGTTGGTAATGACATTACAGGTGAAGATTTACAGCAAGCTATAAAAAATTTATGGGCACTGGGATTATTTTCTGATTTACAAATATATGTTGATAATCAAACTTCTACTGGAATAGATTTAATTATAAAAGTAAAAGAATATCCCAGATTAAACAAGATAGTAATATCTGGAAATGATGAATTTGATTCAGATGAAATTGAAGACGATCTTACCACCTATAAAAGAATGATTGTTTCAGATTATCGTTTATTTAAGATTAAACAATCTATCAAAACTAAGTATTTAGAAGAAGGATATTTACTTGCAGAAATAGATATCGACACCTCTATTATCTCTCCGAATATAGTAAATATTAATGTAGAAATAAATGAGGGAGAAGAAGTTCAAATTGAAGGTATAACTTTCCATGGCAATGAAGCAATAGATGATGATGACCTTAAGGATGCTATGGAAGATACTCAAGAAGATAGATGGTGGAGATCTGCAGATTTTGATCCTAAAAAATTTGAAATAGATAAACTAAATGTGATTCAATATTACAGAGAAAATGGATATCGTGATATTGAAATTTTGCGAGATTCTACTTATTACAGTGATGATAAATCAGATATGTATATAGATATATGGGTCTATGAAGGCAATAAATATCATTTTGGAGATTTAAAATTTTCGGGCAATACTATTTTTGATGATGAAGAATTGTCAAATGCCCTGGATTTATTAAGAGGCGATGTTTATGATCAGCTAAAATATGATGAAGGTATTCGTGACCGCTTGCAAAAAATGTATTACAACCAAGGGTATTTATTCGCACAAATTCAACCGATTGAAACCCCAATTGGAATGGATACTTTGGATGTAATTTTCAATATTACTGAAGGTCATGTTGTTCATGTGAATGAAATTCAGATTAAAGGAAATTCAAAAACACATGAGAAAGTCATAAGGCGTGAATTTAAAATTCAACCCGGCGATATTTTTAATAGTTCAAAACTGGAAAGATCTATACGTGATGTAACAATATTGAATTATTTTTCCAATATCATTCCAAATGTTAATATAATTGAAAATGACGATAAACATGTCAATTTAGAAATTACTGTTGAAGAAAAATCAACAGATATGGCAAATATGTCAGCCGGTTATAGTCAAAGGGACGGATTGATTGGAAGTTTAGGGCTTACCTTTAATAATTTTTCTTTGGGACACCCATTTACTGGAGGCGATGGGCAACGGTTAGTATTTGATTGGCAATTTGGAAGAATATATAGATCGATTTCTATTAGTTTTACTGAGCCGTGGTTATTTAATACGCCAACCTTAGGTGGTTTTTCTGTATTTGATACACGCACAGGCGGTGGATTTTATCCTTGGGACAGAAAAGATATCGGTGGATCTGTGCATCTTGGAAGACGTTTTCAATGGCCGGATAACTATTTTAGAGGTGATTGGATTATTAGATATGCCCAAACAACAATATCAAATATTACTGACCAGGAGTTATTAGAAAGATATTATGCCTTTGGTACTACTACAAACACAAAACAACTAAGCCTTACACAAATTATTACAAGAGATAGTAGAAATAATCCGGAGTTTCCCACTTATGGTTCTGTTCACTCATTATCTACACAATTATCAGGAGGACCGTTAGGTGGTGATGCAGAATATATAAAAGCAATCTTTAATGCTGAATGGTACATGCCGATGCCGTTTGGGTTTGTATTATATACAAAAAATATGTTTGGAGCATTGGAGAAAATCACTGAAAATACAGTAATTCTTTTAGGAGAATATTTCTACCTTGGCGGTAGTGGTTTGGGATTTTCAGAATCATTAAGAGGTTATGATGATGGGCAGGTAGGACCTTTAAGTTCAAGTGGTAGCCCATTAGGTGGAAAGACGATGTTTAAAACGAGCGCTGAGTTAAGATTTCCCATATCACCAAATCCGACTATATTCGGATTGTTCTTTGCTGAAGGAGGAAACGCTTGGGAAAACTCAGATGAAACTGATCCATTTAACTTAAGAAGATCAGTAGGAGCCGGTTTAAGATTGTTTATGCCTATGATCGGAATAATTGGAATCGATTTTGGATATGGCTTTGATCATTTTAATGCTGAGGGTAAACGCCAAGGTCAATGGAAAGTACATTTTCAATTTGGAAGATTTTAATATATTACTTAAATTACTAGATTAAATTTTAAACAAAACTATATAAGTAAATCAGGAGGATAAATTGAAAAAAGCATTAATCTTAACTGTTGTATTAATTTTTAGTTTGAGTACACTTAACATAGCGCAGGAAAAGTTTGCTTTTGTAAATTCGCAAAAGATATTAGCGGATTTTCAGGAAGCCATTGAAGTTCAAAACAAATTGGAAGAGATTCGGAATCAATACGAAGCAGAATATAATAAAATGGTTCAAGATTACCAGGCTATGGCAGAAGAAATAGAATCTCAAAGTTTATTGTTAAGTGAAGAAAAAAAACAAGAAAAATTGCGTGATGCACAACAAAAAGCTCTGGCAATAGATAAATATAAATATGATAAGCTGGGCCCGGAAGGCGAATTATATAGAAAAAATATAGAATTTACTAAACCAGTATATGACAAAATAAACAAAGTAATTCAAGCCATTGGTGATGAAGAAGAAATAGATTTTATATTTGATGCTTCACAGGGAGTTTTACTTTGGGCTCTTCCAAAATATGAAATTACCGATAGAATAATTGAAGAATTAAATAAGGGAGTTTCGTTAGATAATAAATAGGATTTTTAATGAAACTAAGTGAACTTTGTACACTTTTACAAGGTGAGCTGGTCGGTAATGGTGATATTGAAATAATAAATCTTGCAAAAATTCAAGATGCCCAAGAGGGTGACCTTACATTTCTGGCAAACCCTAAATATGCTAAATATTTAGAAACCACGAAGGCTTCAGCGATATTAGTCGCGAAATCTGGTTATGTGGATAATATTGCGCATATCAAAGTGGATGAACCATATTTATCATTCCAGAAAGCATTAAAAATAGTTTATCCGGCTAATAATGAGCGGTTCAAAGGAATCCATCCAACTGTTGTAATTGGTGAAAACGCCAATATAGCTAAGGATGTTAATATTGGTCCTTTTGTATATATTGGCTCAAATGTACTGATAGGGAAAAATACTACTATATATCCCGGATGTATAATCATTGATGATGCAAGAATCGGAACTAATTGTCTGCTTTATTCCAACGTAAACGTTTACAATGGATGTGAGATTCAAGACAATGTAATTATTCACAGTGGCGTGGTGATAGGAAGTGATGGGTTTGGTTTCGCTCCAAGTGGCAGACAGTACGATAAGATACCACAAGTAGGAAAAGTTGTTATTGAATCAGATGTCGAAATAGGTGCCAATTGTACTATTGATAGAGCGACAATTGGAGAAACTAGAATAAAAAAAGGCAGTAAAATTGATAATTTGGTTCAAATCGCTCATAATGTTGAGGTTGGTGAAAATACTGTTATCGCTGCGCAGACAGGGATCTCCGGTAGTACCAAACTTGGGGAACATGTCACAGTAGCCGGGCAAGTAGGAATTACTGGTCATATTGAAGTAGGTGATGATGCGGTACTAGCTGCCCAAAGCGGAATATCTAAAAATGTTCCAAAAGGCGAAGTTTGGTTTGGCTATCCGGCAGGTCCAATTTCAAGAAAAAAGAAAGTTGAAGTAAGTTTAAGACATTTACCGGAATTGAATATAAAAATCAAAAATTTAGAGAAGATTATTATAGAATTACAGGAAAAAATAATTAAGATGGAAAAAGGGGAATGACAGATTTACAGCATACAATAAAGAAAACTGTATCTTACAAGGGACGTGGTTTACATACCGGGAATGATACTACAATAACCTTTAAGCCTGCTCCCGAGAACTATGGAATAAAATTTGTGCGTGTTGATTTGGAAAACCATCCAGAGATACCTGCAACTATTGATTATGTAAAACAAAATACATCAATCGATAGTTTGCGTGGAACCACGATTATGTTAGGTGATGCAGAAGTTCATACTGTGGAACATGTTCTCGCAGCGATTGTTGGATTACAAATAGACAATATAAGAATTGAAATTAATTCAAATGAACCACCTATTGGTGATGGTAGTGTGATGCCATTTGTCAATAAACTTTTGGAGGCAGGAGTAGAGCAACAGAATGAACCCAGAGATTTTGTCATAGTTGAAGAACCGATTTCTTATAGAGATGAAAAAAGAGGAATTGAGTTTGCAGCATTACCCACAGATGATTATCGGCTTACAGTAATGATTGACTATAAGAATCCAGCACTCGGAAGCCAGCATAGTGGCTTGTTTGCATTAGAAAAAGAGTTTATTACTGAATTTGCTTCTGCAAGAACATTTTGTTTTTTACATGAAATTGAATCTCTAATTGACCAGGGATTAATTAAAGGTGGAGATATTGATACAGCAATAGTATTTGTTGATCGTGAACTCTCAAACAATGATATAAGTAATTTAAAGAACAAATTGGGAATTGATAATAAGGTCGATCTGGGGAAAAGCGGAATACTTAATGATAAAGAGTTAAGGTTTAAAAATGAGCCCTGTCGACACAAATTGGTGGATTTAATAGGTGATCTTGCTCTGGTTGGTGTTCCTATTAAAGCCCAAATTTTAGCAGCAAGACCAGGACATCAGAGCAATATTGAATTTGTAAAAATTTTAAGTGAGTTATATAAAAAACAAAAATTAACCAGAAAATATTCAGATGTTTCTACAAAAGGCGTTGTCTTTGATATAAACGCAATAAAAAAAATATTGCCCCACAGATATCCATTTCTTCTGGTTGATAAAATAGTTGAATTTGAACCCGGGGAAAAAATTACCGGAATAAAGAATGTCACTTTAAATGAAGATTTCTTTAACGGACATTTTCCGGGAAAACCTGTTATGCCTGGTGTATTGATTGTCGAAGCAATGGCACAAGTAGGTGGGATTCTATTGCTAAAAGATGGAGAAGATGTAGAAAATAAACTCGTATTTTTTATGAGTATTGATAATGTTAAATTTAGAAAACCTGTTATACCGGGTGATCAATTAGTTATGGAATTGTCAATGCTTAAAGCAAGAAGAAGTACCTTTAAAATGGCAGGTCATGCTTATGTACAAGGCGAACTTGTTTGTGAAGCAGAAATGATGGCTGCAGTTGTTGACAAATAAAAACAGAAAATATAATGATAAATAAATTAGCACAAGTAAGTCCAAAAGCAGAAATTGGGCAGAATGTTGAAATTGGTCCATTTACTGTAATTGAAGATGATGTAGTAATTGGAATTGATACGGTAATTGGATCAAATGTAATAATTGCATCAGGAGCAAGAATAGGAGAAAAATGTAAAATATTTCATGGTGCAGTACTATCAACTGTTCCTCAGGATTTAAAATTTGAAAATGAAAAAACCACATTAGAAATTGGCAATAATACTACTATTCGTGAATATGCAACTTTGAATCGTGGTACTACGGATCATTGGAAAACAGTTGTTGGTGATAACTGTCTTTTAATGGCCTATTCCCATATTGCACATGATTGTACAATAGGAAATAATGTAATAATTGCAAACTCAGTGAATATGGGTGGTCATGTTACTATAGAAGATTTTGTCGGTATCGGTGGAATGGTTCCCATTCATCAGTTTGTAAAGATTGGTAAACATACATTTATAGGTGGTGGTTTAAGAGTTCCCAAAGATGTTCCTCCCTATATTCTGGCAATGGGAGAACCACTAAGATATACCGGTCTCAATAAAATTGGGCTGCAACGAAGAGGTTTTTCTTCTGAAACCTTACGAGAAATTAAAAAGGCATATAGAATATTTTACAGATCTAACCTAACTGTGGAAAAAGCTTTAGAGAAAATCATTTCAGAAGTAAAACAAATAAAAGAAGTAAAAGATCTGATTCGTTTTATAAAGAGTTGTGAACGTGGCATTATACGCTAATTCTATAATCTTACCACCATTAAAATTTCAGCTATATCCATATAACCAATATACCGGTTTTACCAATATGGCGATAGATCATTATATTGCTACAAATTCTGAAAAAACATTTAATCCTATCTTTCGATTTTATGGATGGAAACCATATTGCATTTCACTTGGCTATCACCAATCAGTAAACCTGATTGATAAAAAATTATTAAAGCGTAATGGATATGATTGTATAACCAGACCCACCGGCGGGAGAGCTATATTTCATTCTGAAGAACTTACATATAGTATTATCTTTCCAAAAAATATTTTATCTCAACAGCAATTGTATATATATATGCATGAAACATTCACAAAGGTATTAAATAAATTGGATTACAATGTTGTATTAGCAACAAACAAACCAAAACTTCCAAAATTAAAAGATTTGGCAACAGATTATCCTTGTTTCACAAGGTCTGCTGAAACTGAAGTTGAATATGATGGGAAAAAAATAATTGGTAGTGCTCAAAAAATATATCCCAATTCAATACTACAGCATGGTTCGATTTTAATAGGTAATTTCCATAGAAATTTATCAAAATACTTAATAACAAGTGAAAATGAGCGAAATATTATAGATAAAGAAATAAAATCAAAAACAATTTGTTTGAATAAATTGAATGGCAAAAATATAACACCTCAACAAATAGAAGAAGAGACTTTAAAGCAACTTGAATCAGATGACAATATTTCGTTAATTTTCAAGGAATTAAAAGAAGAGCTAATAAAAAAAGCTAAAAAATTATATAAAAAAGAATTTATTAACTGATTGATTTAGAATAACTAAGAATGATAAATAAAATATTTTTATTAATAAATACGATATTGATTTTTTTGGTTTCAATTGTTTCCGGACAAACAAACTTGGAAAATAACTTAAAACTTATCTTGAATTCCGGAACAACTTATAGTGAAGATTATCTAAAAGGATATATGCAACCGTTTGCAACAGCATTTGGAACAGCTGTCAGCGGAGCAATGTTTCATAGAGCTTCGGTAAAAGGATTTCCAAGATTTGATGTCGGAATTAATGTTGTTTATTTAACCATACCTGATGAGGCATTATTTTTTAATGATCCGTTAAATAATGAAGTACCAACTGTATTTGGGCCTCTTTCAGTTCCGACACATGTTAATTCTTTGGCAGGTGGTACCGGAAATAGTTCGTTTGTTATTCCTCAACTACAAATTAATTTAGGTTTAATTTCAAATTTTGAAGTTACAGCGAGATATCTGAATTTAAATATTAAAGAATTTGGTGATATCTCATTAATGGGAATAGGTGTGAAATACGGTTTCGGGGAGTATATTCCTAAATTTCCTGTTGACTTAAGTGTACAGGCTATGTATCATAAATTTAGCATAGACGAATGGTTAGATTCCGGCACAATAGGAATGAATTTACAGATATCAAAAGGACTACTGATAATACCGTTAGACATTTATGGAGGTATTGGGTTTGAAAATACATCCATGGTAATTAAACCGGGCTCTATTCCTGTCGATCTTGTACAAAATATTGGAGATATTTCAATTGATGGGGAAAATAATTTTAGGCTTAATCTTGGTATAAGCTGGACTTTAGCATTTTTCAACCTTCATACAGATTATAATTTCGGTAAATATAATTCCTTAAGTTTCGGTGCAATGATCGTATTTTAATCTCACAAATTCAAATCATATTTTAAACTATCAATAATTAAATACAAATGATAAATATGCGAGAGAAAAAACAATAAATTTGATTAATTAGAAACAATTTTAATATCATTAGCGTTCAGAAAAATAATTAAAATATTAACAGTAAAAATTATAGGATAAAAAATGGATTTAATAGCAATAGCTTTTGTTTTTAGTTTTTTAGTATTTTTTCATGAATTAGGTCATTTCCTTGCTGCTAAGCTTATGGGGGTAAGGGTAGAACGTTTTTCTATTGGATTTCCTCCGCGTTTATTTGGAAAAAAAATAGGTGATACGGATTATTGTATTTCTGCAATTCCATTTGGTGGATATGTTAAAATGTCCGGTATGATTGACGAGAGTCTTGATAAAGATACCACAGGGGCTGACTACGAATTTAATTCTAAGCCTGTCTGGAAGCGCGTAGTGATTATTACAGCCGGCGTAATAATGAATTTTATTATTGCTATTGTGATAATGACTTCACTGAATTATACAAAAGGTAAAAGTATTTTACCATATACAGAAATTGGAGCTGTTGGAAAAAAAGGCGTCTCACAAAAGGTTGGATTTCAAGTAAAAGATAAAATAATAGCTATAAATGGCGTCGGAGTACATACCTGGAATAGTGTTAATAAAGAATTTATTAATAATCTTAATAATAATATTAATTTTATAGTTGAAAGAGATGGTCAGGAAATTACACTCAAATATGAAAAACAATGGTTTGCAGAGGAAAAAGGAGAAATATTAGATTTAGCGCCAATGCCATCCTCAAAAATTGGTGAAGTTGTGTCAGGAATGCCTGCAGCAGAAGCGGGAATGCAATCTGGAGATCATATCATTGAAATAGATGGTGCAAATGTATATAACTGGCTTGATTTGACTAAGGAAATCAGAAAATATCCCGGTGATTCTATAAATATTAAATGGGAAAGAAATGGTGAAATTTTTAGCGCTATAATGAGTCCTGCTCCTTCCACAGAAACTAATTCTTCCGGAGCAATGATAACTGTCGGTAAAATTGGAGTAGGGTATTATTTTGAATATACACCTATTTCTTTTAGTGAAGCAGTGGAAACAGGATTTACAGTTACTATTGAAATGATAGGTTTAAATATTAAAGCATTAGGATGGATTATAACCGGAACAAAATCTGCAAAGGAAATAATAGGTGGTCCGATAATGATTGCTAAGTTAGCCGGAGAAGCAGCAGAATCAGGTTGGGATAATTACTGGGCGTTTATTGCATATCTTAGTGCTATTTTGGCATTTTTTAATATATTGCCTATTCCTGCATTGGATGGAGGACATTTAGTTATTTTAATGATTGAAGGCGTCCGAAGAAAGCCTCTTTCAGTAAATACTGTTGTAAGAATTCAGCAAGTTGGAATGGCAATACTACTTACTTTCATTGTATTGGTTTTGTATGTAGATATTAGTAGAATCTTTTTCTAAATTTAATATCTAAAAAAGTCACTTTTTCGATTTAATATTCTTTAAAATGCAACTATAAATAAACGGGGAAATTTGTTGCAATCAAATAGTTCCAAAATTAGTGTCATTATTTGTGACGATCATCCTATATTTCGACAGGGATTGATTAGAATAATTGAAGGAGATGAATCATTAAAATTGGTTGGGGAATGTGGTGATGGCAATGCAGCTCTAGATTTAATCAAAAATCAGAAACCCCAAATTGCCATTCTTGATATAACAATGCCAGGTAAAACAGGATTATCAGTTGCGCATTTAGTGAAAAAAGAGCAATTACCAACAAAAATAATAATCCTTACCATGCATAAAGATGAAGAATATTTAAATGAAGCAATTGAAATAGGGGTTCAAGGATATTTATTAAAGGAGAATGCGGTCACTGATTTAGCAACCTGTATTCACAAAGTGGTTTCCGGTCAATATTTCGTTTCTCCGTTGCTTGAAGAAACATTGATGAGCTACAGTAAGAAATCTATGGCCGAAAGTAATTATTTGGTAGATTTGGAGAAATTAACCCATAGTGAACGAAAAGTATTAAAACTAATTGCTTACAATAAAACAAGTAGTGAAATTGCAGAAGAGTTGTCAGTAAGTCTTGAAGACCTACAAAAATGTCATGAGAAAATTATAGAAAAACTTGATTTATACGGGCCATACAAATTGTATGAGTTTGCCCTGCAGAATAAAAACTCTTTTTAGTTAAAAGATTACCCTCATAATTTTTTTATAAAAAAATCTTTAAATAATATTTTATTTTGATAGAAAATATTTATATCTTTACTAATAATATTAATATAGCTCTTCATTTTTATTTTATATTGTCATATAAATTTTAAATAATTAATAGGTAACAACATGAAAATATTAAGATATTTTTTAATACCATTAGTATTTTCAATTTCACTCCTCTCACAAAATCAAATTCAATATAAACCATCAGATAAAATTACATTTGAACATATCAATGAAGATGATGGTCTTTCAAACAATTATGTAACATGTATTCTACAAGACAGCAAAGGGTATATGTGGTTTGGCACTCAGGATGGGTTAAATAAATATGATGGCTATAATTTTACTATATACAAACATGATCCGAGAGATCCATTTAGTTTAAGACAGAATCGTATTACAACTTTATATGAAGATAAATCAGGTACACTCTGGGTAGGAACAGGTGCCTTACTGCAAAACACTAAACTAAGAGGTAGTCTCAATAAATTTAACCGTGAAAAAGAACAATTCAAACATTATACGAATATAACAACAGATTCATTAAGTTTAAATAATAGTATGATCACTTCAATATGTGAAAATAATTTTGGAGATTTGTGGATTGGTACAAGAGGTGGAATCAATAAATTTGACATTAACAAAGAACAGTTTACATTTCTTGGTCCAGATGTAAATGATAGGGAAGAAATAAGTAATAGAATAAATGTTCTTTTTAGACCAAATGATAGCACACAAAATGATATTTGGATTGGAACAGATAATGGAACATTTAAAACTGATAATAAAATGGAAAAATTCGTTTCATATAAACCTAATAGAAAAAATTCATTTAGTTTAAGTGGGCGTAAAATATTGTCAATTTGTGAAGATAATTTTGGTAATCTTTGGTTAGGTACTGAAGGTGGCGGTCTTAATAAATTTAATGTTAGAGTAAAGCAATTTGTTCATTATAAACATGATCCGAAAAATCTCAATACTTTAAGTCATAATCAAGTTGAATCAATATATTTTGATAATTATGGAATATTTTGGATTGGCACAAATAATGGCCTTAACAAATTTGATATCAAAAAAGAACAATTTGTACGCTATAATTATGACCCTAGAAATCCTTATAGTCTATCAAACAATAAAGTACTTTCTATTTTTGAAGACAATTCTGGTGCTATTTGGATAGGAACTGCTGGTGGCATAAATAAAATAATTAAACAAAAAGATCAATTTACATATTATAAACATGATCCTCTTAATTCTAATAGTCTAAGTTATGATCTGGTGCAATCAGTATATCAGGATAAACAGGGACTTTTATGGATAGGAACACAAAAAGGTTTAAATAAATTTGACCCGGAAAATGATTTATTTGTTCGATATTTTAGAGATTCCAAAAATCCTAATAGTTTGAGTAGTAACAGGATATGGGCTATTTATGAAGATAAATCAAATAATATATGGTTTGGTACCTGGGGTGGAGGTTTGAATAAATTTAATCGAAAAAACGAAAAATTTATTCGGTATAAATATAATTCAAAAGATCCATATAGCTTAAGTGATAATTCGGTCAGAATTATTTATCTAGATAATAAAGATGTGCTTTGGATTGGAACTCAAAAAGGATTAAACAAATATGATGACAAAAAAGATAGATTTATTCAGTATAAATTCGATTTCGATATTCCACAGAATAAAAGATATAATAAGATTACATCTCTTTTTGAATCTGCAATTGAAGGTAAGGAAGAATTCTGGATAGGAACTCAGGGAGGTGGATTAATTAAATTTGATCGTGAAAAGGAAAAATTTAAACAATACAAAAATTTTCCAAGCGATTCAAATAGCCTAAGTAATGACAATATATGGTTAATCTATCAAGATAATGCAGGTGAACTTTGGTGTTCAACACTTGGGGGATTAAATAGACTTAATAAGGAGAAAAACAATTTCACAAGATATCAATTTGACAAGAATAATATCGCAAATGATGTTTGTAAAGTAATTCATGAAGATAAATATGGTACACTATGGGTTGGGAGCAACACTGGATTATATAAATATGATCGAGAAAAGCAAGTTTTCATTGATAAAAATAAAAAAGAAGATTTTCCAAAAGGCAGGATAGATGCAATATTAGAAGATGATAATGGCTATCTGTGGATAAGTAGCGAAAAATATTTAATAAAATTTAATCTTATTACTGAGACATCAAATATCTATAAACTTCAAAATGATTTGAAAAATCACCTGAAAATTAAAAACTCCTATTTAAAATGTAAAGATGGGCGATTTATTATTAGTGGACAAAAAGGATTCATTCTTTTTGATCCAAATAAAATAAAAGACAATTTTACAATACCTTCAATAGCTATAACTGATTTTCAAATATTTAATAAAACCGTTGAAATAAAGAAAGATGGTATACCTGAAAACGAAAATATATATTTATTAGAAAAACATATTTCTGAAACAGAAATAATAAAAATTCCTTACGATAAAAATGTGTTTTCTATAGAATTTGCTGCATTGGATTTTAGAGATCCCGCGAAGAATAAATATGCATATAAACTTGAAGGAATTGATCCGGACTGGGTCTACACTGACGCGTCACGGCGTTTTGCAACATATAACCAATTAAACCCCGGAGAATATACATTTTATGTAAAAGGTTCAAATAATGATGGCATTTGGAATGAAAAGGGTACATCACTAAAATTAATAATTACTCCACTTTGGTGGCAAACAATATGGTTTCGAATTTTTGTTGTTTTTGTAATAATTGGGTCTGTGGTTTGGATATTTTTCAATCGCATTAACGCATTAAAGAAAAAGCAACAAATCCAGGAAGAATTTTCCAGACAATTAATCGATTCGCAGGAATCTGAAAGAAAACGCATTGCTTCAGCTTTACATGATAGCCATGGGCAAAATCTGTTGGTTATTAGTAATGAGGTGCAACATTTCGTTTTGGATCACCAGGAATATAAAGATGATTTGAAGCCTGTTACTGAAATTGTACAGGAATCTATAGATGAAATAAGAAATATTTCTTATGATTTGCATCCACATCAATTAGATAAATTAGGATTAGTAAAAACTATAAAATCTATGGTAAAAAAGATTAGCGGATCGACAAATATAAAGTTTGACCTGAAAATTGATAATATTAATGACCTGATTGAAAAGAAAACTGAGATTAATATATATCGAATTATTCAAGAGGCAACAAACAATATAATAAAACATTCACAAGCAACCGAAGCAAAAATAGTAATTAGAAAAGAATCAAAGTCTGTGACAATAATTATAAGCGATAATGGCAAAGGATTTAATAAAAAAGAAAAATTAAAAGAATCTACAGGGTTAGGACTATCGGGAATGCTGGAAAGAGCAAAACTGATTAAAGGAAAATTTAACTTTGATACACAGGAAGGTAAGGGAGTAAGAATTACGTTCTCAATTCCTGTGAAACAAAAAGAATAAATAATATTTAGAGAGATGCAGAATGCATTCAGAAGTTTCCAGATCAAGTGTAATTATTTGCGATGATCATCCTATTTTCCGCAAAGGATTGATTCAAATTATCAATGAAGTTGAGAATATTGAATTAGTTGGTGAATGTGGAGATGGGGTTACTGCATTCAAACTTATAAAAGACTTAAAACCTGAAATTGCCATACTTGATGTATTGATGCCCCATAAAAATGGATTAGATGTAGCTTCTGAAGTCAAAGAAGATAACTTGTCAACAAATATTATTATACTAACTATGCACAGCGAAGAATCATATTTTAATGAAGCAATGGATGCCGGTGTAAAAGGATATCTTTTGAAAGAAAATGCCTCTTCTGATTTATTAGCTTGTATTACTGAAGTATTAGATGGCAAGTTTTATGTTTCTTCTTT
>DAOWAQ010000141.1 GCA_030634505.1 Calditrichia bacterium | reverse complement strand
TTGTCTGGGAATCAGGTGCAACACCGGGATCTGAAATTGATGTACGATACATGATTACCAACCGTTCGGGTTCAAATCTAATGTTAAATAAAATTGAGTTTACTAACGCAAAATTTGACAGCACCTTTAATATTCTGTTACAGGAGAATCAACCGTTTAATTTGAAGAAAAGTATAAAGATTCCTGTTAATGTAGATTTGACGTCACCATACTGGTTAAAGGAAATTCACAATGGTAAGATGTTTGATGTTGCGGATAATTCATCCCAAGGACAGCCAGAATCACCACCTGCCCTGACAGTGAAAACATATCTTACTATTGAGGGAATTAATTTAACATACTACACGCCGGTGGTGCATCGCTGGAATGATGCCACTAAAGGTGAACAATACCGCCCTTTTGTTATTTACCCAGAAGTAAATTTAGATATTGAAAAGCCCGTTTATCTTTTCTCAGATAATCTAAGTAAAAAAGTTAATGTAAATGTTGTTGCATATAAAGATAGTGTTAAAGGTGATTTGATACTTGAATCACCAAAAGGATGGAAGGTTAAACCCAGATCTATTCCATTTGAATTAAAAGAAAAAGATGAAAGGCAGTCATTTACATTTCAACTACAACCAAATTCAAATGCTGAGAATGGCAATCTCAGATTAAAAGCGAAGATTGGACCGAAATATTACACATCCAAAGTAACTGAAGTAGATTATGAACATATCGAATTACAAACTGTTTTACAGCCTGTAGAAGCCCAAGCTGTTAGATTGGATATTAAAATAGATCAACAGATAATCGGTTATATTATGGGTTCCGGAGATGAAATACCGGAAACATTGACTCAATTAGGATATACAGTTGATTTGCTCAATGATTATAATTTAGAGTCATCAGATTTATCAAAATATGACGTCATTATTTGTGGCATTCGGGCTTTTAATGTTCGTAATGATTTGGAACGCTTGCAAAAAAGACTAATTGAATTTGTAGAAAATGGCGGTACCTGGATTGTTCAGCATAACACACGTTTCGGAAAACAGGTTAAACAAATCGGACCCTATGAATTTTCTACAACCGGACGCGATAGAATTGCTGAAGAAGATGCTGAATTAAAAATGTTAATTCCGGATCACACTGTTTTTAATTACCCAAATAAAATAACAAATAAAGATTTTGAAGGTTGGGTGCAGGAACGCGGTTTATATTTCTCCGATTCATGGAAAGGCAAATTATATCCATTATTGTCCGGAAATGATAAAGGTGAACCTGCAAAGCTGGGTGGATTGCTTTATGCGAAATACGGAAAAGGTGTATTTATTTTTACAGCTTATTCATGGTTCAGGCAATTGCCTGCCGGTGTTCCGGGCGCTATCAGGCTGTTTGTTAATCTGGTTTCGGCGAAGGGGAAAGATTAATTGCTCTAACAACAGCCCCCTAACCCCCTTCAAAGGGGGAATTAAAAAGGATATTATTTTTAGATGGATTTAATAAAAAACAACGAACAAGAAAAGCCACCGATTTTTAAAAAGTGGTCTTCTTTATATTGGATTGTATTCGCAAATCTCGTTTTCTGGTTAGCCATTTTTTATTTTTTTCGCCGGTTTTTTGAATGAGCACGATTGACTGGCTGGTAATGACCGGATTTCTGCTTTTTATAGTGATTTATGGCGTCTGGAAAAGCCGTGGCAGTAAAAATATAAAAGAGTTTCTTCTGGCTAATAAAGCGACGCCATGGTATACTGTCGCACTATCAATAATGGCAACACAGGCTAGCGCTATTACTTTTCTTTCAACTCCAGGACAAGCTTATGTTGATGGTATGCGGTTTTTACAGTTTTATATCGGCTTACCCATTGCAATGATAATTTTATCCATAACAGCTGTTCCGATTTATCATAAATTAAAAGTATTTACTGCATATGAATACCTCGAGGATCGCTTTGACCTAAAGAACCGTACTCTTGGCAGTTTTTTGTTTTTGATTCAGAGAGGATTAGCCGCAGGATTTACTATTTTTGCTCCTGCCCTGATTTTGTCAGCCCTGCTTGGCTGGGATATTAACTGGACGGTTATTGTCATCGGTATTCTGGTTATTATTTATACAGCATCAGGTGGAACCAAAGCAGTGAATAAAACTCATATCCTGCAAATGACTGTAATCTTCTTCGGAATGATTTCCGCTTTTTTTATGATATTCCAATTGCTTCCCGAGCATGTCTCTTTTATGGATACTGCCCACATTGCCGGTAAAATGGGAAAACTAAATACAATCGATTTTTCTTTTAATTTAAATGACCGTTATACATTCTGGTCAGGATTAATCGGAGGTACCTTTTTAGCGCTCTCTTACTTCGGAACGGACCAATCACAGGTACAGCGTTATTTAGCGGGTAAAAGCATCGCACAGAGCCGTATGGGGCTACTTTTGAACGGTATGCTAAAGATTCCGATGCAGTTTTTCATTTTGTTGATCGGCGCCATGCTTTTTGTATTTTATCAGTTTGTAGCTCCTCCGCTGTTTTTTAACCCGGTTGAAAACGATTCTATTAAAAATAGCTCTTATGCTGAACAATATAAAAATATAGAAACAGATTACCTGAATATACACAACCAAAAGCAGCTATCCATAAATAGATTATTGTCTGCAATTGAATCCAACGATGAAGAAAAAATAGATATAAATCAAACAGAAATTAGTGAGTTAAATGAAAAATCAAATAATATCAGAAAAGAAGCGGTTGATCTAATTCAAAAAAATAATCCCGATAGCGATGGTAATGATACCAACTACATTTTTTTAAGTTTTGTGCTTGGGTTTTTACCTGTTGGTTTAGTCGGACTGGTTTTGGCTGCCATCTTATCAGCATCGATGTCATCTACTTCAGCTGAACTCAATGCCTTAGCTTCCACAACTGTAATCGATATTTACAAGCGATTATACAATACCAAAGGAAGTGAAAAGCACTATTTAATTGTTTCTAAAGTAGCAACCGTTTTTTGGGGATTTGTAGCAATTTCATTTGCGCTTTTTGCCAATCGATTGGGTTCACTTATTGAAGCAGTGAATATTCTTGGTTCATTATTTTATGGTACGATACTGGGAATTTTTTTGGTGGCGTTTTATATTAAACGAGTAAAAGGCAACGCTGTATTCTTAGCAGCCATTATTGCGGAAGTATGTGTTTTACTATTATTTCAGTTTACAGATATTCCTTATTTGTGGTTTAATTTTATTGGTTGTATATTGGTAATAAGTATGTCTTTATTATTTGAAATAATTTCCATCAATTGACTTGATTCAAAATGAATGAAGAAAAAAATCATATTTATTTAAATATCCCATTTTAATACATTAATTAAAATCTCAAATTACATTTCATTTCTATTTGAAAAATTAAGAATTAATTTTCAATGATTATTCTGATTTTTTTTGATATATCTTTTATAGAAAAAGGTTTGTGTAAGAAATTAATGCCTTTTTCGAGTTGGCCACTTCGAACAATATGATTATCAGTATAACCGGAAGTAAATAGAATTTTGATACCTGGAAAATAATTAATAATTTCTTTTGCTAACTCTTTCCCATCCATTTCAGGCATTACAACATCTGTAATCAACATGTCTAATTTTATATTATTTTGTTTTACAATATTTATTGCTTCAACACCATTTGAAGCCTCAATTATTTTATAATTTAAGGATTTTAATGCATCACATATGGTATTACGCACATCGTAATCATCTTCCACAAATAAAATAGTTTCATGTCCTTTTATTAATTCATTTTCTAATTCAGTTGAATACTCCGGTTCAATATCTTGATCAGTAGTTGGCCAGTAGATTTTAAACGTTGAACCTTTATTAATTTCACTATACGCATACACATGGCCTTGATTTTGTTTTATGATTCCATAAACTGTTGATAGACCTAATCCTGTACCTTTTCCATGTTCTTTTGTGGTATAAAATGGTTCATAAATTTTTGATAATACATCTGAACTCATACCCACACCAGTATCACTTACTGCAATTAACAAATAATTTCCGACTTTAAATTCAGGATGATTTGTTGCATAACTAAAGTCTATGTATACAGATTTTGTTTCTATTGTAATCTTTTTATCTTTTGTCTGGCTATTTTTTTGAGTTATAGCATCACGGGCATTGATGACCAAATTGACTAATACTTGCTCTATCTGGCCAGGATCAGCTTTTATATTTTCAATAGCATTTGTTAAGATTGTATCTAAATTTATATCTTCACCAATGAGCCGGATGAGCATTTTTTCTAAATTTAATATTAAATCATTTATATTAATAACCCGAGATTCAATTATTTGTTTTCTACTAAATGCTAAAAGCTGACGGGTCAAATTTTCAGCTCTTTCAATTCCTCGACTTATTCCAATAATTTGTTTTTTGTCCGGTGAATCTGGTTTAATTTTCATCAAAGCAATATCAGCATATCCTTTCAATGCTGTTAATATATTATTAAAATCATGTGCAATACCACCAGCCAGCATTCCTATAGATTCCATTTTCTGTGTTTGAAACAAATGCTGTTCAAATTTACGTTTTTTTGTTATATCTCTAATAATTCCATGATAAGCTATTATTTTTCCATCTTCATCACGAAAAGCGGTTGTTGTTTCTAACGCTATTATTTCTTTTCCTTCTTTATTTTTTAATTTTATTTCAAAATCTTTTATTTGATCATCCCGTTCAATAATCCTTTTAAATTCTAGCCTATCAGTTGGGTTTACATATAAATCCTCACCTATATTACAACGTAAAATTTCATCTTTTGACGAATATCCAAATAACTCAATTCCTGCCTGATTAATATCAATAAATTTACCATCAGCAGCACTTATAAACACGACATCACTAGTTTTTTCAAATAATGTTCGATATTCTTTTTCAGTGCGTTTTTGTTCTCTAATTTTATCTATTAGTTTTTCATTTGCAGTTACAACTTGCAATGTGCGTTCTTCTACCTTTTTCTCCAAAGATCGACGTGCTTCATCAACTTTCTTTTTCTCCTCTTCTAATAATATATTTTGAATAAAATCTCTTCTAGAATAATACTCTATCGAATAACCTGCAATCATTCCAATTAAATTACCACAGAGAAAAAAGAAATTATTATTAATAAAAATTTCAATTGGCATGTCAATTAATAAGATTCCAACAATTTCGTATAAAATTACGATTGTCCAACCTGCCATTGTTGCCCAAATAAATCTAAGTTTAAAAAATGTATATCCATAAATAAAGACTAAGATTAATCCTGCATAATATGTAGAGTTGATTGGATCAGGTGCAATTACAATCATACCTATTATCCCAATTCCAGCTAACAATACTACGGTAAATATAGATAATTGCATATATTTTTTAAAAGATCGTGAAAAAGAGAACAAATATATTATTAAAACGTAAGGGCAGAAAATTAAATACCGAATTATCCATAGTTCTTTTTTCACCTCAGGAGCGATCCAATAATCTAAAATCCCAAAGAATCCATAGAAAAAAATAGATAATAAAAGACTAATTCTAATATGTTTTAATGAGCTATTAAAAAAATTATTCAAGAAATCTTTTTCA
>DAOWAQ010000317.1 GCA_030634505.1 Calditrichia bacterium | reverse complement strand
TATTGGCCATGCCATCAATCCTCCGATTCCGGATCCGGTTTCCGCCATTGTAAATGAGAAACCGGCATAACGCATATCATATTCACTCTCATAGTCCAAAGATTGAGCACTCATGTTAAGAGATATTAAAGTTAAAATGAGTATAAAAAATATATAATTTGTTTTCATTATTTCACCCCAAATTTGTTAATTATAACTTTTACGAATTAACGTAATTGGATGTAATACTTTTATGTTCCTATTAAACTTTTTTGAACCATATATCAATTGTATCATACATCCGGGATTACCTGTAATTACATAATCTGCTTTTGTCGAAGATATATTTTCCATTTTACGCTCTAGTAGTTTCATCGAATCTTCATAGTGTGTTATGTTATATATTCCTGCACTGCCACAACACCAGGTTGCTTCAGGCAATTCATAAAATTTAATACCTTTAATACTGCTTATAAGTTCCCGGGGTTGTTCATGGATCTGTTGTGCATGTACCAAATGACAGGGTTCATGATATGTCACAGCCAAATCTAATGGTTTTTCTGAAGGCGTCCAACCTTGCTCAATTAATATTTCACTGACGTCTTTAACTTTTTTTACAAATTGATTAGCTCTCTCTGAATAGTCAAGATCGTTTGCAAGTAAATGATGATATTCTTTCATAAAGGATCCACATCCCGCTGAATTCAAAACCACAAAATCGACTTCTGCTTTCTCAAAAGTGTCAATCATCTTTTTGGCTAATATTTTTGCTGTTTTTAAATCGCCATTGTGTCCATGTACCGATCCGCAACATTGCTGATCTTTTGGAATGAATACATCATATCCATTAATTTTAAAGACTTCTTCTGTATCTATATTTACATCACGGAAAAAAACATCCTGTACACAGCCTGTTACTATACCGATTTTAATATGCTTTTTCGCCATCAAAGGAAGAGTATTTGATTTAGAATTTTTGCTTTTTATTTCCGCTGCCATAAAGGATAGTTCATGAAGTTTGTTGGAAAATATCTTTAGCACTCCCATTTTTTGTACGAGTGTTTGCAACCCTAGCTTTTGGTAAATCTTCATTAAACTTCTGATTATTCGCAGTCGTTTTAAATCAATAAAAATCCAGTTTAATGCTATTTTTTTAATAAGCGGGATTTCTCCCTTTTCAATGTTTTCTGCTTCTATATGGTGTCTGGCGGCTTCTACCAATTGTCCATATTTCACTCCAGCCGGACATGCCGTTACACAAGCCTGACAATCAAGGCAAAAGTTTATTGATTCTATAAAATTTTCTGTGATAGGTAATTCCTCATCAACCACAGCTTTGATCATACGAATTCTACCGCGGGGAGAATGTTTCTCCAGTCCGGTTAATTCATATGTCGGACACGATGGTAAACACATGCCGCAATGCATACAATTTATTAGTTGATCATAATCCGGTAGTGGAATATTGTCATAAAAATATTTATTCATATTTTAAATTTTATCATCGCTCAATTATTTTTACGATGCTATCGCTTTTATAACTTGTTATTATTATTGTAATTTTCCTTCACATTTTGGAGAAAGAGAAATTATTTTTCCGGGATTTAAAACATTATTCGGGTCTATTGCCTGTTTAATTTTTTTCATCATATCCAATGCCGGTACATCAATCATTTGCGCTAAAAATTCCTTCTTTGCTAAACCGACTCCATGTTCGCCGGTCACGGTTCCACCCAGTTTAATTGTTTCGTCATATATTTCATGGAAAGCTTTTTCTACCCGATTTATTTCTTCAGTATCCCTTTCATCTGTCAAACAGGTCGGATGTAAATTGCCATCACCTGCATGACCAAAATTTCCTAACAGCAAGTTATATTTTTTCGCTATTGCATCTATCTTTTCTACTAATATAGCGAGATTAGAACGTGGGACAGTCGCATCCTCCAAAATCGTCGTAGGTTTTACTCTTGCCAGTGCAGAAAAAGCAGTTCTTCTTGCCTCTTTCAATTTAAGCGCTTCTGTTTCATCTTTTGCAATTTTAACTTGTTGAGCATTGTTTCGTTTACATATAGCTTCAATTTTATTTGCTTCTTCTTCCACTACGATTTTATGTCCATCTACTTCCAATAAAAGAATTGCACCGGCTGATCTTGGCAAACCGATTTTGGCATAATCCTCAACACAATTAATCGTAGTATTATCCAGGAATTCCACTGTACATGGTATTATATGGCTGGCAATGATTTCGGAAACTGTTTCTGCAGCATCGGTAATTTTATCATAATAGGCTAATAATGTTTTTGATGTTTGTGGTTTTGGAATGAGTTTTACAAGTACTTTAGTAAATACACCTAATGTTCCTTCAGAACCGACAATCAAGTCTCGTATATTATAACCGGCAACATCTTTTACATTTTTACCTCCGTTCACCACAACATCCCCAGTGGGCATTACCATTTCAATCCCCATTATATAGTTTTTTGTGACGCCATATTTTAATCCTCGTAAACCACCGGCATTTTCTGCTACATTACCTCCTATTGTACAAATATCCTGACTGCCCGGATCCGGTGGATAGAATAATCCTTTTGCTTCCACCGCAGCATGTAATTTTGAAGTTATGACCCCGGGTTGTACCCAAGCCGTTAGGTTTTCAGCATCAATTTCTTCAATATTATTCCATTTATTTAAAAGCATAACAATTGAGTTTTCTGCAGGAACTGAACCGCCGCTAAGTCCCGTTCCACTGCCCCTGGGAACAATAGAAAAATCTTCTTCATTAGCCAGTTTAAATATTTGTGATATCTCATCAACTGATGATGGCATAATAATGGCTTCAGGTTTGTGACTGATTAGCGGTGTCCCATCATAAGAATAAACCAGTTTATCCTCAATAGAATCCAAAAAATTATTACTACCAACTATAGATTTCACTTTCTCAAGTGTTGTTTTTTGCATACTATTTCTCAATTTAGTCAAAGATACAACCTCCCCTTGCCAAGGGCTTCTCTTCGGGAGAATCCCCTCCTTAGCTAGAAAGGGATATAGGGGTGGTTAAAGTTAAATATCAATTTTCAGTATCTATATTTATTCACCTAAATATTACTACTATTTCAATGAAAATTTACTGCTCTTTAAGGACAAATCCAATACGTTCTAGTTTCCCATCAATTGGTTGATTTGGTGAAATATTAAGAATTTTACAAATAAGAGGATAAATATCGATATTCCAAACTGTTCCTGTTTTATAACCGGTTTTAAATGCCGGGCCTGAAGCTATAAATATTCCATGCATATCCAGTAAATCTTTTTCAAAACCATGATTTCCTACGGACACTGAATATTTTTTTTTTCCAGCGGACAGGTTTTTTTCTAGTGAATATCCGGGCTTAGCAACCAAAATTATTGGATAAATAAACGGATGGTCAGAATAAAAATAGAAATC
>DAOWAQ010000115.1 GCA_030634505.1 Calditrichia bacterium | reverse complement strand
CGGCTTAGTAAATTCTTTGAATACGGCACAACAACGATTGAAGCTAAAAGCGGATATGGCCTGAGCAGCGCCGATGAAATAAAATCTTTAGAGATTATCAATGAATTGAATTCTGAGCAAAAACTGGAAATGATTCCAACCTTTCTGGGTGCTCACGAAGTTCCCGATGAATACCGTGATAACAGAGCAGAATATATCGATTTAATAATTAATGAAATGCTTCCTGAAGTGGCTGAAAGAAATTTGGCTATTTATTGTGATGTGTTTTGTGAAAAAGGTGTATTTGATTTAACAGAAACACGAAAAATTTTAGAAGCGGCAGGAAAACTTGGATTAAAATTTCGTATTCATGCTGATGAATTACATTCTTTTGGAGCTGCAGAATTAGCAGCAGATATGAAAGCTGTTACAGCAGACCATTTGGTAAAAGTGTCCGATGAAGGAATTAAAAAAATGGCTGAGAAAGGTGTGATTCCTGTGTTGCTGCCAGCAACTACATTTTTCCTGAGAAAAGATGAATACACTCCGGCAAAAAAAATGTTAGATGCCGGATGTAATATTGCATTGGCAACAGATTTTAATCCAGGAAGTTCAATGACCCAAAATATGCAAATAGTCTGGACTATTGGAGCATTAAAACTTGGATTACTGCCAAATGAATTACTTTGGGCTACTACTTTGATGCCTGCAAGATCGCTTTCACTTGAAAACAAGATCGGAACAATTGAGGCTGGAAAACAAGCAGATTTAATTTTATTGGACATTCCAAATATAGAATACTTACCATATCATTTTGCTGTTAATCATGTAAAAATGACATTGAAAAAAGGAAAAATAGTTTTTATTAATAATTAAATTGAAACTACTTTACTCCATTCCACATTATTAATTACCTAACAACATATATAAATTAATAGGATATAAAGTAGATTAATTACGTAATTCAATGCTGTTATTGAATTGTTTCAATTAATTTACTAAATTAATCGTAATAAAAATAAAAAAGTAAACCAATGATAAAAAGTAAAGTGAAAATATCGCGTAAGGGACAAATTGTAATTCCCAGTAAAATCAGAAATAAACTTGATACTAATTTATTAGAGATTATTATGGATGATAACATAATAATATTGCAACCCGTGAAATCAATACTGAATATTGCTGGTAGTCTTAATAAATATGCACAAAAATCTATAATGGGCAATGAAAGCAAAGAAGTTGACGAAATTGCCTGGGAAAAACATGTTAAAGAAAAATTTGATCGTTCTTGATACAAATGTTTTTATTCGTTTTTTGATTGAAGGCGATGAAAATAATCATAAGAAAGCAGTTGAGATATTCGCCGATATTGAAGCAGAAAATGTATTTGCACTTATTTTAGAATCTGTGTTTGCAGAAATTGTTTTCATTTTGGAAAAAGTATACAATGTAGAAAGAAAAATTATAACTGAACATTTGTCTGCAATAATAAGTTTAAAAGGCATTCGTTCAAATAAAAAAGAAGTTTTTCTAAAAGCGCTTGAAATTTATCAGTCAAATAAAATGAATATAGTAGATTGCATTTTAGCTTCTAATTGTATTTTGGATGACATCAATATTTATAGTTTTGATAAAAAATTAATGAAAATAATTCAAAGTAATAAATAAAATATCCAATCAACATTATTAGTAGGAATAATCACAGTTTATTCTAATTATTCTTAAAGAAAATGAAAAAATTCTTGAATAAACTATATTATTTTAAATTTATAGAGCTATCGATTCCTTGATTTTAGAAAGGGTGTTTGTTAATTTTAACAATCAAGAAAACAATAACTTAGCTATGACGGAATAATGGAAAATTCCAACGAAAAATACATAAAATTAAAAAATGATATTGGTTTATTTGGCTCTTCACCAGAAATAGAAGAGATTATTCGAATAATTCAAATGGTTGCTCCAACGGATCTTTCGGTGCTTATCAACGGAGAAAGCGGAACAGGAAAGGAATTGGTTGCCAAAGCAATTCATAAATTAAGCAAAAGATCAAAACAAACATTAATTTCGGTGAATACCGGAGCGATACCGGAAGGTATATTGGAAAGTGAGTTGTTTGGTCATGAGAAAGGATCATTTACCGGTGCTACAGGTCAGAAAAAAGGGTATTTTGAAGCAGCTGACAAAGGAACGATTTTTCTGGATGAAATAGGTGAAATGTCTCTTAAAACACAGGTGAAATTATTGCGAGTACTGGAAGAATCTGAATTTATGCGGGTTGGTGCTACAAGTACCCAAAAAGTTGATGTTCGTTTAATTGCAGCAACCAACAAAAATCTTGAAATAGCTGTAAAAGAAAAAGAATTTCGCCAGGATTTATATTACAGGCTAAAAGCTGTTACTATAAATATTCAACCCTTGAGGAGTCGCAAAGAAGATATTTCAATTTTGGTGAGCAAATTCAGAGATGATTTTGTAAAATCCCAGAATATCACTGTAAAAGGATTTTCACCTGAAGCATTACAGTTATTAAAAGAATACAGTTGGACAGGAAATGTAAGGGAATTGCGAAATTTTGTTGAAACGGCGTTGATCCTGAATAAAGGTCAGGTTGTAAACTCTAATTATGTAAGAAACAATTTGAATTTGGGAGAAGAGACACCAACCTCACATAATTTACCTGTGCCTTTAAACCTACCGAGGGAGCAAGCTGAAAGGGAAATAATTTATAGGACATTATTGTCTTTAAAAATGGACGTAAATGAGATCAAAGATTTTTTGTTTACAAGAAATCAAAACACTTTTACACAATCCGATTATGAATTACCGGTAAATAATTTTGATAATGATTCAAATGAATTAAAACCGACAACCATGGCAGGTATGGAGAGAGAACTAATCAAACAAACGTTAATCAAGTTTAGTGGTAGTCGAAGGAAAACTGCAAGAGCTCTTCAGATTAGTGAAAGAACTTTGTACAGAAAGATCAAAGAGTATGGTTTGTAAATCAAAAAATCTAACAATAATACTTTTGTTGATTTTCAGTAGTTGCGGGTATTATTCATTTAAAGGAGCGTTACCCAGCTACATAAAAACCGTTGCCATACCTTTATTTGAAAACAATACAGAATACCCAAATGTTCGTGAAGATCTTACTAATATGATTGTAGATGAATTTATTTCAGATAATTCTTTATCAATTACCGATGAGAGTAATGCGGATTTGATTATCAGCGGCGTGATAACTTCCATTAGCCAAAGAGCAGCTTCGGTTGCAAGTGGAGAACAAGTGGAAGAGTATCATATTTATGTAAATGTAAAAGTAAAGTGTGAAGATGTAAAAAATAATAAAGCATTGTGGGAAAGAACGATGAACGAATATGGTGCTATGGATGCCTCTACAGCAGATGACACTGAAAGAGAGGCAGCTATACTAGCTGCAATGGAAAAAATAACAGAAAATATTTTAAACAATACTTTGGGCTATTGGTAATATGTTAAATTCGATTATATTAAATATATATTTATTAGCACTTTTCGTAGTAGGTATTTTTAGCCTGGAAGCTGCATACCTAATATATAATTACTTAAAGAAAAAGAATGAAAAAGTAAAAAATGCAGAAATGTCGGATTTGCCATTTGTAACTGTTCAGTTACCTATTTATAATGAAATTTATGTGGCCGAAAGATTGATAGACTCAGTTTGTGCATTGGAATATCCGAAAGAAAAATTAGAAATTCAGATTTTAGATGATTCAACCGACGAAACAATTAAAATTTCTAATGACCTTGTTAATAAATATAAAGCATCTGGTTTTAACATTGAGTTAATTCAAAGAGTAGACAGGGTAGGTTATAAAGCCGGTGCTCTGCGAAATGGGCTCGTTAGTGCAAAAGGTGAATTTATTGCGATATTTGATGCTGATTTTATACCGGAAAAAAATTTTCTGTTAAATACAGTCAATTATTTTGAAAACAAAAATGTTGGAATGGTTCAGACAAGATGGGAACATCTGAATGAGGAATATTCATATTTAACAAAGGCTCAAGCATTTGGTTTGGCAGGTCATTTTGTTATTGAGCAGAATGGTAGAAATAATGCCGGGTTGTTTATTAATTTTAATGGTACTGCAGGTATCTGGAGGAAAACTTGTATTGAAGACGCCGGAAATTGGCAGGCAGATACCTTGACAGAAGATCTTGACCTTAGTTACCGTGCTCAACTAAAAGGATGGAAATTTATTTTTTTAAATGATGTTGTGACACCTTCTGAATTACCGGCAGAAGTCAATGCGTTAAAAAGTCAGCAATACAGGTGGACAAAAGGTTCCGTAGAAACTGCGTTGAAAATTTTACCCAGGTTATGGAAGAGTAAAATTTCCACAAAATTAAAAATACATTCTACATTTCACTTAACAAACAATTTAGTTTATCCTTTTATACTGATATTAGCTTTATTGAATCTACCTCTGATAATGATAAAAAATTCTGTTCCTGATTCGAAAATATATTTTTTCATTTTCAGTTTTTTTCTAATTTCATTCTTAACATCATTTGTTTTTTACGCAATATCACAAAAAATGATTTATAGTGATTGGAAAAAGAGATTATATTTATTTCCAATATTTATGTCAGGAAGCATGGGTTTTTCAATAAACAATTCAAAAGCAGTATTGGCAGCATTGATGAATAGAAAATCTCCATTTGAAAGAACACCTAAATTTCATTTGACCGGTAAACAGGGAACAATAAGTTCCAAAATGTACAAACCGCGATTTGATAATATGGTTTTATTCGAAATCATCATGGCATTATATAGTTTATTAGGTGTAGGTGTTGCATTGTATTATTTGGAATTAGGCATAATACCATTCATGATGATGTTTTTTCTTGGATATAGCTTAATTGCTTATTTATCGATAAAGCATTATTTATTTAATTAATATTGGAGATGAAATGGATCTCACACCAGATATATTAGATGAAGAAGGTAAAAGTATACTCTTTGCCAGAGTAGCTTCTAAGTTACTTGACGAAGGTAAAATTGATCAGGCAACGTTCTTAAGTGAAGTCGGTATCAAAAAGCATCCAAATTACGCCCAGGGTCATTATATATTAGGCAAATGCTATCAGGAAAAAGATATGTATGAGGAAGCCCGGGCAGAATATGAACGTGTTCTCAGGTATGATTCATCTCATTTGGGTGTAATGAAAGAACTTGCCGGTTTATATAATGCAACCGGTTTGAATGACGTTTATAAAGACTATCTTTATCGATTATTAACCCTAGATCCTTTAAATAGTAATATATTGGATGAATGCAAGGAACAAGGTGTATATGAAGTTTGGCGATCACAAAATACTTCTACTTTAACCACTGAAGAAAATATTGAACCGGGAAAAGAAAAGGATACCGGATTTTCATTAGAAGAAGAAAAGAAGTCAGTTGAGTTAGAGGTTGAATCTGAGAAAAAGGATGCAGAAGATTTACTAAAAATTGACTTAAATCAATTTGAAAATCAGGATGATGATTTTACAACAATCATGGATGGGCTGATTCAGGAAACCAGTGAGGATAGTGCAGATGTTGATACAGAAAATTATTTAAAAGATCTGGAATCACCGGTGGAAATAGAAAGTGAATTATTAGCAGAAGAAAAACCTATTGAAGAAAGTATTGATGAATTAGATGCTTTTGAAAAAGAAGAAATGTTAGAAGATTCTAAATCTCCATTTCTGGAACTTGATTATGGTAAAAAGGCTGAAGAGAAACAAGAAAACAATGTGGAACCAGAAAAAGATACTTCAAAACCAGAAAAAGAAGAAACAATCTCCATAGAGGAGGAGATAAAAAAAGAACCGGATGAAGTTGAAAGTGCTTTTGAAGAACCAAAACTAAGATTAGATAGTATTGAAGTCAAGGATGAGCCACAGGAAAACAATGCACATGAAAAAACAGAATTGTTTTTTGAAGAATCAGATAAAAACGTAGAGTTACAATTTGAAGGAGATGAAGGTGAAAAAGATAGGGACACAAATGTTGAATCTGATTTACTTCCGGAGATAGAAGTTGAAAATGATTCTGAAGAAGAAAGTCCCTACGTTAAACAAAAAATAGTAAGCCAGACCTTGGGAGAAATTTTAGTATCTCAAAATAAATATAAAGAGGCAAAGCAAGTTTTTCTCGCTTTAAAAGAACAACAACCGGATAATGCAAATATTGATAAAAAATTAGACATCCTGGATAAGATTATTGCCCTTGAAGAAAATAAAAAAAATTAGAATAATTTTTCCTCATACTGAGTCGCTGTAAATTATAGCTCATCATCACTAATTTTTCAAATATGAATCATTCTCATTACAAGTTTTTATTTTCTTACTCAAATAAAAATCACATTTTATATTTATCTCTGTTTTTTTTTCTATTTAGTATTATTATATTTAATAATTCTATTGCCCAAGAATTAAAAAATGAATATCTCCTCAAATTACCGCAAGGCTATTTTAAAGAAAATATAGCAAAAACTATCAATGATAAAGTTTATAATG
>DAOWAQ010000038.1 GCA_030634505.1 Calditrichia bacterium | reverse complement strand
TTTAAACACAGAATGATTACAGTAATTCCGGAAGGACGTGACAGAGAATTTTTTGGATGGCTTGCTCCAGGGTTAAGACAGGAAAGTTTTTCACGTACTTTTCTATCAAAATTTTTCCCTTCAAAAGAATATGTAAAAGATACCCGGATCCATGGAGGAAAAAGAGCATTCATTCAAACCGGTGATTACGAAAAAATGTTGCCAATGGATATATTACCTGTACACCTTGTTAAAAGTATCATGGCCGAAGACATTGAGGAAATGATAGCTTTAGGATTACTTGAAGTTGATGCTGAAGATTTTACTTTATGTTCTTATATTTGTCCATCTAAAATTGATTTTGGTGAATACATTCTAAACGGATTGAATATTTTGGAAAAAGAAGGATAGAGAAAATAAAAAGTTAAAAGTCTAAATTTTAAAAAGGATAGAAATTGAAAATAATAAGAAAATTGAGTGATAAACTGGCGCCAATGTTCAGTAAAAGCGGAAAGTTTGAGTATTTTTATTATTTGTTTGAAGTCATCGACACATTTTTTCTTACGACGAAAGACAGAACCAACCGCGGTCCGCATATCCGTGACAAAATAGATTCAAAAAGATTTATGATGACAGTTGTTATAGCTCTGGTTCCAGCTGCTATCATGGGCGCTTACAATATCGGATTTCAGGCATACAAAGCAATAGGTGTAGATGCTGATTTTCTAATGAGTTTCTGGAAAGGTTTTCTGGTAATGCTTCCGATAATAATTGTTACATATGCTGTAGGATTATTTTGGGAAATACTTTTTGCTCTTGTCAGAAAGCATGAAATAAATGAGGGCTTCTTCGTTACGGGAATTTTATTTGTTCTTGTATTACCTCCAACAATACCTTTGTGGCAGGTAGCCGTTGCCGTGACATTTGGTGTTATTATCGGAAAAGAAGTATTTGGCGGAACAGGTATGAATATTTTCAACCCCGCATTGACGGCTCGCGCATTTCTGTTTTTTACATATCCGGGAAAAATATCCGGCGATAAAGTCTGGACATTACTGGATAACACTAAAGAAAAAATAGTAGATGGGTTCTCAGGGGCTACTCCACTATTGATTGCCTCTAATACTGAAGCCGGTAAATCTGCTGTTGAAGCAGTGAATAGTGCCGGATTTAGCTGGGAGCAAATGTTTATGGGAATGATTCCGGGAAGTATAGGAGAAACATCAACATTAGCTATTCTTATTGGCGCTGCAATTTTGCTGATCACCGGTATTGGTAGCTGGAGGATTATGCTGGCTGTTCTAATTGGTGGCTATGGATCAGTTTTATTGATGAATTTTGTTGCAGGACCTTCCACTTCAGGAATTTTTTCATTACCTCCGCATTATCATTTAGTCATGGGTGGTTTTGCCTTCGGATTAGTTTTTATGGCTACGGACCCGGTTAGTGCAGCAGGCACAAATACAGGAAAATGGATTTATGGTATTGCTATTGGTGTTTTGGCTATCTTAATCAGGACAATTAATCCGGCATATCCGGAAGGTATGATGTTGGCTATATTATTTATGAATGTTTTTGCACCATTAATTGATTATTATGTGGTACAAGCAAATATACGCAGGAGGTTGCGTCGTGCATAAAAATTCTTATACACTGTTTTTTGCCGCAATGGTTACAATAACATGCAGCATCCTTCTTTCTTCAGCAGCGAATTTACTAAAAGATCGACAACAGGAAAATATTGCTTTAGATAAACAAAAAAATATTATTGCCTCAGCAGGTTTTAAAGCTGAAGAGGGAAAACAATTCTCCCGGCAGGATATTCAAAGAATTTACGATGATCATATTAAAACATCAGTTTTGGATTTAGAGGGTAATATTATTGAAGGTAAACAAGTATCTGATATCGATCCCAAAGTCGATACGGATCTATTGCCTATTTACTTCTCAGAAAAAGATGATCAATTGTCTTCTTACATAATCCCTGTATCAGGAAAAGGATTATGGTCGACTATTTACGGATACCTTGCATTGGAACCGGATGGTATCACAGTTAAAGGAATTACTTTTTATCAGCATGGTGAAACACCGGGACTGGGTGGAGAAATAGATAAAGACTGGTTTACATCAAGTTTCAAAGGAAAAAAAATAAGATCTGATGAAGGGGAGTTAGTATCTATTACAGTAGTGAAAGGTAAAGTTGCCGAAAAAATAGAAACAGATAAACAATCTCATTATGTAGATGGAATTAGTGGATCAACTTTAACCGGAAACGGCGTAACAAATTTTTTAAAACAAGAATTGTTAAAATATGAACCTTATTTTGCTAAAATAAATAAAGAGGAAATGGAGTAATAAATATGGCAGAAACTGATGCTGCGGTTGAGAAAAAAGTTGAGGTAAAAAAGAAAGAAAAACTTTTTTCTAAGAAAAACAGAAGAACACTTTCTGATCCATTGTCAGATAATAATCCGATTACTCTTCAAGTGTTGGGAATTTGTTCAGCATTAGCTGTTACAGTTCAGGTAAATACAGCACTTGTTATGTCATTGGCGGTAATTGCGGTACTTGCTATTTCAAATGTAGCAATTTCATTATTACGCAATTTGATTCCGAGTAAAATCAGAATTATTGTAGAATTGGCAGTGGTCGCTACTCTGGTGATTCTTGTGGATCAAGTACTCAAGGCTTATTTATATGATATCAGTAAAAAACTAAGTGTTTTTGTGGGCTTAATAATTACAAATTGTATTATCCTGGGTAGGGCAGAAGCTTTTGCATTGCAAAACAAACCATGGCCTTCTTTTCTTGATGGATTAGGTAACGGTCTTGGGTACGCTGCAATATTAATAATAGTTGCTATTGGTAGAGAATTCTTGGGTAGTGGAAGTTTGTTAGGATATCAGATTATCCCTGATGGATGGTATGCAGCCGGTTATGAAAATATGGGATTAATGGTTTTATCTCCCGGTGCATTTATCTTGTTAGGATTGATTATCTGGGGGCAACGAGTGATAAGTAAAAAATTTGAACAATAGGGAAAATTAACCACTGATACACACGGAATAACACAGAAAATTAAATGACTAAATTACTATATGAAGAATTATCATATAAAATTATTGGAGCGGCACAGGAGGTGTATAGAGAACTTGGTCCGGGATTTTTAGAGTCTGTTTACGAAGATGCTTTGTGTTATGAATTTGAACAAATAAAATTAGAGTATAAAAGGCAAATCGAATTAGATGTAAAATATAAAACGAAAATATTTAAAAATAGGTTTAAAGCCGATTTGATAGTGGATAATAAAATAATAGTAGAAAATAAAGCAATAAAAAATATTACAAAAGCTGATGAAGCACAGTTGATAAATTATTTAAAAACAACAGGTATTAAATTAGGATTATTATTTAATTTTGGCTCAAATAAATTCGAAATGCTAAGAAGAGTTTTTTGATAATTCTGTGTATATCAGTGTGTTTCTGTGGTTAAATATTAATTAAGAGGTATGAATTGGAACATTATATAAGTTTAGCTGTCAAAGCAATTTTTGTAGAAAATATTTTATTAGCATATTTTCTCGGAATGTGTTCATTCTTAGCTGTATCAAAACGAGTAGAAACTGCATTGGGTTTAGGACTTGCTGTAATCTTTGTATTGACAATTACGGTACCAACAGACTGGTTAATTCATAAATATCTATTGGCTGACGGAGCGCTTGCATGGGCAGGTTTTCCTGATGTGGATTTAAGTTTCTTAAACTTTATTTCATTTATTGCAGTTATTGCAGCCATGGTACAATTAGTAGAAATGTTTATTGATAAATTCAGTCAAAAATTATATACAGCACTGGGAATCTTCTTACCATTGATTGCAGTAAATTGTGCAATTTTAGGAGCTTCATTGTTTATGGTTGAGCGCGAATACAATTTTGCGGAATCAGCAGTATTTGGTTTCAGTTCAGGTGTTGGTTTTTTCCTGGCGATTATATCAATGGCAGCGATAAGACAAAAACTACGATATTCAAATGTACCGGATGGATTACGTGGTTTGGGATTAACGATGCTTATTACAGGTTTGATGGCATTAGCATTTATGAGTTTTTCCGGGATTAGCTTATAATTAAAATTCACTTCTTAAAAAAATGAAAAAATATCAGGAGTAATATTTTGGGTATCTATTCACTAATTGCATTAAGTGTTGTTGTTTTTTCTTCATTTATTTTATTATTAGTTGGCGTGTTAATGATTGCCGAGAAAAAACTTGTTCCACAGGGTAAAATAAAATTAATGATTAATGATGATGAAGAAAAAAGCCCGGAAGTTGGAGCAGGTGCCAATTTATTAGCAGAATTATCAAATCAAAAAATATATCTTCCCTCTGCATGTGGAGGAGGTGGTACCTGTGGAATGTGTAAATGCCAGATATTAGACGGTGGTGGGGATGTATTACCAACTGAAAAAACACATTTGACTAGAAAAGAAATTGCTGATCATTGGCGAATAGCTTGCCAGGTAAAAGTCAGACAGGATATGAAAATACATATTCCTGATGAAATATTCAGTATTCAAAAATTTGAATGTGAGGTTGTTTCTAACGGAAATGTTGCTACTTTTATAAAAGAATTAAAATTGCAGTTGCCAAAAGGACAGCATATGGATTTTAAAGCTGGTGGTTATATTCAAATTTATATTCCGGATTATAATTTGAAATTTGATGAATTCGATGTTGAAAAAGAATATAGGGGAGATTGGGATAAATATAAATTATGGGATTTTAAATCATCAAATGATGAAGAGATTTATCGCGCTTATTCAATGGCAAATTATCCTGCCGAAGGTGACATTGTCATGTTAAATGTACGTATTGCGACACCTCCTCCTAATAAAAATGTTCCGCCCGGAATCGCTTCATCTTATATATTTAATTTAAAAGCTGGCGATAAAGTGACTGTAAGTGGTCCTTATGGTGAATTTTTTATAAAAGATACAAACCGGGAAAAAATATATATCGGAGGTGGAGCAGGAATGGCGCCTATGCGTAGTCATCTTTTTCATCTTTTCAAAACTATGAATACAAATACAAAGGTCCGTTTTTATTATGGAGCACGATCCTCACGAGAAATGTTTTATGACGATGAATTTAAAACCATAAAAAATAAATTTCCGAATTTTTCATATACAGTCGCTCTGTCAGAACCCATGCCTGAAGATAATTGGACAGGATCAACGGGATTTATTCACCAGGTAGTTCAAGATGAATATTTATGCAAACATGAAGATCCGGGCGAAATCGAATACTACCTTTGTGGGCCTCCTATGATGATTGACGCTGTAAATCAAATGCTTTATAATATGGGTGTTGACGAGGAAATGATCGCCTATGATGTTTTCTAATCGAGGATAAGGCGAAGGAAAAGGCTGAAGCAGAAAATTATTTTCCCCCTTTAAAAGGGGGCAGGAGCGTGAATCGCTCCGGGGGATTTAAGAATTTGACTGTACAAATTCTCTTGAATATTTTACCAATTGTGAAAATTTGAAAGTATAAAATATAATGTTAAGAACCATATTTAAAAGGAGTAGTATTAGTCTACTCCTTTTTTATTTAGTTGCCTGCTCTCCTGAAAATGAGATAAAAGAATATTCTCTTACCGGTCAAACAATGGGTACGGTTTATAATATTAAATTGGTGAATAAATCGTTAGACGAAAAATTGTTATCAGAGATTAGTGTGGCTATCGATTCTTCTTTAAAACAAGTAAATCAGAAAATGTCAACATATATTACTGAAAGTGAAATATCTCTTTTTAACAATCATTATGATACAACAGTATTTACAATCTCAAGCGAATTTTCTCAGGTAATTAAAGAAGCCCAAAGAGTAAATCAGATTTCTTCGGGTGCTTTTGATATAACAGTTAATCCACTTGTGAATCTGTGGGGTTTTGGAAGTAAATCAGATATGAGAAAAATGCCTTCGGATATACAAATTAAGGCTATTTTTAAAATTATAGGATCTGAACATATTAAATTTGTCGATGAAAATACATTGAAAAAAGATATTCCTGAATTAGAAATTGATTTAAGTGCAATTGCTAAGGGGTATGGTGTTGACGTCGTAGTGGGAGTACTAAATAAATTTAATCAAGATAACTTTATGGTTGAAATTGGGGGAGAAGTATTTACCAGGGGTAAAAATATTATAAACGAAAAATGGAAAATTGGTATTGATAAACCTAAATATCTCGCATTACCGGGTCAAGACTTGCAAAATATTCTCAGCATTTCAAATGTTGGTTTAGCCACTTCGGGAGATTATCGCAATTATTTTGAATTTGATGGAAAGATTTATTCTCATACAATAAATCCTAAAACCGGTAAACCTGTAACTCATAACTTGGCAAGTGTAACAATTGTTGCTCCAAATTGTATGCAGGCTGATGCGCTTGCTACTGCAGTGTTGGTGATGGGTATTGAAGATGGATTGAAATTATTAGAGTCATTAGAAAATGTTGAAGGATATTTTTTAGCAAGAATTAGTTTAAGTGAATTTGAAGAAGTTTTAACATCCGGATTTGATAAATATTTAAACTAAATTAAACACGGATACTAATTATTTGAAAAATATTTATTATTGAATTTCTTTTTTCTTGCAGGATTTCCTAACTGAGCAACAGACGCAAAACCATCTTTATCACCGCTGGAACAAATTTCTGCCTCTTTGGAAGGACAGGCGCCACATGAGAGATGTTCACCATTTACAATGAGTTCGCTACCGCATGAACCCGCATGTATTTCTTTTTTAGAAAAGATAATACCTACAGACAAGAGTAAAAAAGAGATTCCGAATATGATAAGTACTAATATTAGTTCCATTTATTTTCCAACTATTATTTTTAATTTCAAAACCAAATTTAAGATAAATTAGTTCCCGGAAAAAGTAATATGATTGGTATTAAGTAAAATCAATTACAATTTTTCCCAATTGTTTTCCTTCTTCTAACATTTTATGGGCATTTTGAATTTTGTGAAATGGAAATATCTGACCCACGATGGGTTTGATTTTATCGTTTTTAATCAACTCAATTAATTCGATAAGGTCGTTTCGATTTCCCATAGTCGAACCAATGATTTGTTGATGTTTAATGAAAAGATGTCTTAAATCAAGATTTACAATAGGGCCCGTTGTTGCACCACAAGTAACAATTTTCCCCCCCCGTTTTTAATACACGCATAGAGGTGTGGAATGTTGATTTACCCGGATGTTCAAAAACGACATCAACACCATTCCCTTCAGTGAATTCCTTTACTTTTGCAGCAACGTTTTCTTCCATATAATTAATTACAAAATCCGTTCCAAGGTTTTTTGCATATTTTCTTTTATCTTCAGAACCAATAGTAGTAATTACGTTTACTTGTAAATTTTTTGCTATTTGAATTGCACCACTGCCGATTCCACTGGATGCTCCCCAAATTAAAATTGTTTGGTTTGATTTTAATTGTACTTTACTTGTTAACATGTGGTAGGCGGTCATATAAGCCAATGGAAATGCTGCTGCTTCAGCAAACGATAAGCTCTTTGGTTTTGGTAATAAATATTTTTCATCAACAGATATATACTCTGCCTGACAGCCATTTAAATGTTCTCCACGAACCTGGTAATTATTACATAATTGCTCTTGTTCACTTTTACAGGAATTACAAGTGCCACATGATTTAAAAGGAACTATAATTACTTCATCACCAATTTTGAGATTTTTAACATTACTTCCAATTTCAGTAATTATACCTGCTCCATCACTCCCCATAATTATTGGTAAAGGTACTCCCGGAATTCCCTGACGCACGAATAAATCAAGATGATTTAAAGCAGCAGCTTTTATCTGCACTAAAACTTGAGTATCCAAAGGCACAGGTTTTTGTATTTCGTCAATCAATAATACATCAAAATCGCCATGCTGGTGTATGCGTATAGATTTCATAAAAATAATGCTCCCAGATTACTTGATTAATTTAATCACAATCAATAAACTAACAAAATTTTAATAACAAGGATTATTAGTGCTTGAATATATTTTACAATTTGATACGCAGTTCTTTTATTTCATTAATGTTACTTTACAGAATGCTGTTTTTGACTGGCTGATGCCATTTATCACCAATAAAACACATTGGTTTCCCGTTTGGGGTGTGATCATCGTTTTGCTGATTTGGAAAGGCGGAAAAGAGGGAAGAGCAATTTTGATTTTTATAATACCATTGATTCTTTTAAGTGACCAATTGTCGAGCAGTGTTTTAAAACCATTTTTTGCACGAATACGACCCTGTATTGCTTTGGATAACATAAATCTTTTAGTAAATAAATCTAAAGCATTTTCGTTTCCTTCTTCACATGCGGTTAACTTTTTCGCTTTAGCTACTTACTTTGGATATTTTTACAGAAAGTACATCTGGTGGTTTCTGCTGGTTGCGACAATGGTGGCATATTCCAGAGTTTATGTGGGTGTTCATTATCCATTTGATGTGATGGCAGGTGCTATCATTGGAGTTGCATGCGCTTTTATTATCATTTATTTATGGAGTTATTTAAATCTATTTTATAAAAAACATACTTCGAAATAATTCGGTTTATAATTATCTTTAATACTATTCAAAATATTATATTAATTTACATGTAATTAAAAGTTAATTAAATTAATCCTTTTTTTAAATGGGTAATCATAATGAAAGCAAAACAAGCACATATAGATTCTGCAAACAAAATTCTTGAGTTTATTTCGGATAATGATAATTTCATATTATCGGCACATGTCAATGCTGATGGAGATGCGGTAGCATCAGTGCTGGCGGTAAGCATGTTATTGGATTTTTACAATAAAACTTATTTTGCAGTATTCAATGACCAGCAAATTGATTCGCGTTTTAACTATATTAAAAATTTTGACAAAATAATCAATTATAAAGATTCGCTGAACCTACCCATACAATCTGCTATAATTTGTGATGTACCGGGATTACATCGTTTGGGAGATGTAGAAAATTTAATACCGGAAAAATCGAAAATAATAAAGATTGACCATCACCCTATTGAAGATGAGTTTGCAGCAATCAATATGGTTGATACAAAAGCTTCATCCACCTCACAATTGGTTTATGAAATACTAGATATTTCAGGCTTGGAGATTGGAGTAGAGGAAGCAAAGGCGATATATACTGGAATCGTTTACGATACCGGCAGATTTTCATTTTCCAATACCACTGCACGGGATATGTTTATTTGTTCAAAGCTAATTGAAATAGGTGTAAGTCCTTCAGATATCACTGAAAGGATATTTTTCTCAAGCTCGTTTAAGGCTCTTCAAACAATTGGCACTGGATTGGCAAATATGGAAAGTTTTTTGGATGGGGCTGTAATAGTTATATATTTGTCTTTTAACGAAATGAATAATAATGACCAGGGAGAGGTGGAAGAACTTGCCAATTATAGTGTTGCCATTAGGGGTGGGAAAGTAGGCTTATTCATGCGTGAGGCAAACCCCGGTTTTCATAAAGTCAGTTTTCGTTCAAAATGCCATGTGGATGTTAATAAAGTAGCCAAAGCATTTGGGGGAGGTGGACATATCCGTGCCGCCGGTTGCAAGTTTGAAGGGTTAAAAGACGAAATGCTTCCGAAAATTCTAGAGGAAATCCGGAAACAATTATAATTTTATTTTAGTGATTTGATTTAATTATTTTATAATGAGTATTAATATAAGCTTTTAGAATCGCCATAAATTCTTCAGCAATATTTCCATCTTTTAAAACCCGATCCAGCTTGCCGTCAATATAAACCGACGGTACTGGCTATGATTACCTTATTTTCCATACCTGCTTCAGTTAAGCCTAAATGCAGGGGGTATTCACATTTTTTGGCAAGCAGGCGATATATGGAAACTAAATCCTGCACCCCGGAGACTTTGGCGCTAATAATTATTTTGTCATGACTTAGTCCAATCTGTTCAGCTAAATTGGCAGAATGTAAGGCACTTTCTACCATAGCATTTATCATAACATCTTTTGCTGAAAGAGGATGATTACTTTTTGAATTGTCATCCATCATTTTAGTTAACAGGTGTTGATCAAGGGATCCCCAGTTTACCCCAATTCTGATTGGTTTATTATATTTGATTGCCTGGTTAATAATTGTAATAAAGTTGGTATCCCGATTTTTTGCATCAACATTGCCGGGGTTAATTCTATATTTTACCAGGGCTTGTGCGCATTCAGGGTAACGAGTTAATAGCAAATGTCCATTATAATGAAAGTCACCGATAACCGGAGTGGTTATATTATGTTTCTGAAGTTTTTCTAAAATAAAAGGAATGGCTTTTGCTGACTCATCATTATTTACTGTAACACGAACCAGCTCACTCCCAGCTTGTGACAATTTTATTATTTAATCAACAGTGTTTTTGATATCGGAGGTGTCGGTATTGGTCATGGATTGTATAATAATTGGGTTGTTTCCGCTTACAGGGACATGTCCTACTTTTACAGGTGTGGTTTTTCTTCTCAGTATAAATTATTAGTAAAATTTGATATTGATTGAATTAACTATTATGTAATTTAT
>DAOWAQ010000138.1 GCA_030634505.1 Calditrichia bacterium | reverse complement strand
TGGGTCAACAACGAATATTGCAGATAATCACTATTCGCCCAATAAGGTAAATACCCAAAAACAGTTGCATTTAGCGGTGCTTTTTTTTGCTGCAAATCAATAATTTTTTCTTGTGAATTTCCCATCAGTGATTCATGGGTCGGGTAGTTTTTATAGTTTTCCCATTCTGTTTGATGGGTTGATTCAAAGTCTTGCGCGGATAATTGAAAAGCAAGAAAGGATGTTAAAACTAAAGCAATTAATGATATTCGCATGATTTTCTTTGGACAAGTATTTTTTTGTAAAACTTATTTATTGATATTTACAATCGCAAATGAATTTAGTTAATTATTGATCTGTATAATTTCTTATCAATTACTTTTAACGTATTTTCTAAATCAACCTTAATATTCAAAAATCCTTTGATTCTTTCCAATTCCGATTCCGGCTTTTTCAAAAGTTTGGAATGAGATATTTCTAAAGATTCTGAATGGGACAATTCTCTTATCGAGCTCCATGCCTGTTTCAAATCTTTGATAAAAATTTGCTTGATAACTCCCGGTTTAATTTGTGGGTTTGGTACATTATTTACCGACAGCATTTTTTCCTGCGATTGAACAATTTCGTCTAAAACTCTGTCCATAAATATTATTTTATAACTATGATTGTTCGGTAAATATGCTAATAATGGCGACACAATTTTTATTGCTTTCCCCTCTACTTTTTTAATCCACGATGTATCGTATTCAATCGTTTTTACCAATTCATGTTCAAAATATCCTTTGGGATTGGATTCATTCGGTAGGCGTTTATTATCTGTGAAAATTTCAATCCCCATTGACTGCAATATCTGCATCATCAATGATGTTCCAGACCTTGGCAATCCGGTTACTACAATAATAACATCATTTTCCATGGAAATTTATTTAATTTGAAGAACCAAAAGAGCAAAATCATCTGCCTTGGCAACACCTGAAGTGTGAAGATTGGCATATTGTATTATTAAATCGTGCAACAATGTACAATTAAATTCATTATGAAGGTTTACGATGGTATGTAATTTTTTATCTCCAAAAGCTTTCTTTCTTTCATCCCAGGCTTCAACAAGTCCATCCGTATATAAAACAAACAAATCATCAGGTTTTATTTTTATCTCTGTTGTTTTATATTCATAAGGTGTTACCCCTATTGCAATACCGTTTGATCTTAGTTTTTCTGCCGGTTGCTCTCTTTGTAGCCAGTATGGAGGGTTATGTCCCGCATTAATATATGATAATTCAGATGTAACCCTGTTGTAATGAGCGATAAAAAATGTGATATATTTGTCTTTTGTTGAAATTTCTAATATTAGTTGATTTAATCTAGTAACAATTGATTTTATGTCAGAAGTAAATTCCAGATATGCTTTTAAAGTTGCATGGAGCGTAGAAACCAACAACGCACCTGGCACACCTTTACCCGATACATCACCAATACAAAATATGGTCTCATTTTCGTTTATGGGAAAAATACCATAGATATCTCCTCCTACGTCTTTTGATGGAAGGTAAGTTCCTTTTGTAATTATACCTTCTATTTCCGGTAATTTTAATGGAATCACTAGACGTTGAATTTCTGCCGCAACAGATAAATCTTTTTCCAATATTTCTTTTTCCAAAACAGAGAAAAAGAGCCGTGAATTTTCAATTGCCAATGCTGCTTGTGAAGCAAATATTGAAAAAATTCTTAAATCACTATTTTGGAATATCGTACCGTCTTTTCTGTTCAAAACCTGTAAAATTCCAATAATCTTGTTTTTGTAATTCATTGGAACACAAATAATGCTATTTGTTTTAAATCCAGATTTCTTATCAAATTCAGGATTAAATCGATCATCCTTATAAGCGTCCGGTATAAGAAGAGGCTTACCTTGCTCTGCAACCCACCCGGCAATTCCTTTTCCCACCGGAAGTCGATACGGTTTTACATCTTTTCCTTTTGGCCCTAAAGCAACTCTAAATTCCAATTCTATATTATCATTTACCATTAACATCAAAGAAGCTGCTTCCGCCTTCATTATTTTCATGCATTCTTCCATGATAAAATCAAGAATGCTTTGTAAATCATTACCACTTTCAACCGCACGTGATATTTCAAGCAATGACGTAATTTCATTAAACATGGAGTGCAGAATTTTTGTGGTTACCTGTGACCGAAGTAAAAGATGTTGGTTTTTCCAGTAATTAGCCAAAAATTTTACAATAATCAGATTTATGTTTAATTCAACCTGATTTGGTTTCTTCCTGCTAGCAACTAATCCTAAAAACCCAAAACATTCTTTCCCTTCACGTACTGGAATAAGTATATCAAGATCAAAATGAATAAAGAAATTATTAACGATGGAGCCTTTATTCAAATTCTCCTGTGTAATAATTTCAGAATGGAAATTAAGCCATCCCAGTTCCCCCGTTTGCACAAAACTAAATTCCGTCTCAGGGTTCAAGGTCATCATAGGTTTAATTTCTTTATTACCTATACTTGGAAAAAGAATTATATTTTTATAATTAAATAATTTTTTGTGGTATTCTAAAACACCGATAATGTCATTATTTATTATTATTTTCATCATTCAAATTTATTAAGATTAAATATTCACTATTTTATTTTTACAACTACCAAAGTAAAATCATCCTCAAGTTTTTTATCACCTATATGTTTTTTGACTTCATCTATCAAATTTTTCTGAATTATCCGGCTTGATGAATTTGATTTTTTCTTTATAATATTTATAACATTATCTTCACTAAATTCTTCTTCTTTCGCGTTCATGGCTTCAACCAGTCCATCTGTATAAAATACTAAAATATCACCCGATTCTAATTGAATCCTGTCTGAATTATATTCGAAAGGTAAAAATCCTATAAATATCCCACCCGTTTTCAATTTCTCAATTTTCTTACTTTTCGTATAATGTAGGGGTGGATTGTGGCCGGCATTAATGTATTCAAGTGTCATATCTTTTTCATCATATATTCCAATAAAAAAAGTAATATACCGGTCATCCGTAGTTTGGTTAATTGTGCATAAATTTAATTTAGATACAATACTCAGCAAATCTTCACTTTGTTCCAGGTAAGCTCTCAAAGTTGCCTGCATATTTGAAACAACCATAGCTGCAGGTATTCCTTTACCCGAGACATCGGCTACAACAAACGCAAATCTTTTATTGCCAAGAGGAATAATATTATAGAAATCACCACTAATCTCCAGGCATGGGAGATATGTTGCCGAAATATCCATATTCTTAATTTTGGGCAATTTCTGAGGTATTAATAAATTTTGAATTTCGGCGGCAACCTGTAATTCTTTTTGCAATCTTTCTTTTTCTATTACATCAAGAAGAAGTTTGGCATTTTCAATTGCCAGAGCAGCCTGAGAAGCAAATATTGTAAGTAGAACCTGGTCGTTTTCGGTAAATGAAAATTGGTCTAATCTGTTAATGACCGTCATAACTCCTATAGTCTTATTTTTATATATCATCGGTACACATAACATGGAATGGGTAACAAATCCACTGCGCTTGTCAAACGATGGATCAAAACGATCATCAGAATAGGCGTCCGGAATTAATACAGGTTTTCCTGTTTTTGCGACCCAGCCTGAGATTCCTTTTCCCAGAGGCAATCTGAAAGGTTTAACTTCTTCACTTTTTGGTCCAAGTACGATTTTAAATTCCAGTTCATTGGAATCAGGAATGACCAGCATTAGAGATGTGGCTTCCGCATTCATAATAAGTTTACATTTTTCCATGATGTAGTAAAGGAGCACATCAAGATTTTTCCCTGAATCCAATGCTCTTGTAATTTCATGTAATGTTGAAATTTCCGAGATCATTTGCTGTAGACGCTTTGAATTTGATTCCAGATCAATAAGCAGCTTTTCACTTTTTAACAGATTATTAAGATATTGAGCAAAAAATATTCCTAATTTAATTTCCTGTTCCTGTAATTTCTCTCCCTGTGATGCAACAGCAATAAAAAAAGTGTCATTTACTTTAAAGAGCATTTGTACTTCAAAATGATCACATAAAATACCTATTAAAGATTTTTTTGACTGATTTTCTCTATGATATACATTATCTTTTATAATTAACTTTTTAGCATCCAAATGAAATTTTGAATAGTAATTTTCATTGGCTTGAAGCAATACACTGAACTTATTGCCTTCATTACTTACTAGAAGAATATTTTTATAGTTAAAAATGTTTCTATAAAAATCCAATGAATTTTTTAAATTCGTTTTTAAATTGTCCGGTATGGTATGAGATGTTTTCATTTCTTAATTTATATTTTTAATGAATTGTTTTGTTTAAAATGGAAAGTTAGTGAATATGGGAAAATCATATTTATAAATCAACTGTAAATTAGTAAAAAATATTCTTATATATTTTATGACAAAAAAACCGACTAAATTTTTAGCACTCTTTTTATTTTTTAGTTTGTCTGCTATATGGAGTTCAACCTGGGTAGGAATAAAAATCGGACTTGAAACAGTACCTCCTTTTTATTCAGCCGGAATTAGATTTTTTTTAGCATTTTTATTTCTTTCTGTCTTTGGTATTTTCAAAGGACTTTCCTTCCCCCGGAACTTAAAAGATCATCTGTTTTTTGTTCGTTTCGGCATAATAAATTTCTTGATTAGTTATGCAGCTGTTTATTGGGGTGAACAATATATTAATTCCGGGTTAGCCAGTGTGTTGTTTGCAATTATGCCCTTTTACACATTAATCCTTTCTACCTGGCTGTTACCCAGCGAAAATATAAATTTAAAAAGAATATTAGGCTTGGTTGTAGGATTTGTTGGAGTCGTCATTATTTTCAGTGACCAGATTCAAATCAGCAGTACGAATGCTATTTATGGAATGATTATTATATCTATTGCACCAGCATTTTCTGCCACAGGAACATTAATCGCAAAAAGAAAATCAGGAACTTATCATCCGGTTATTTTAAACACATTTCCCATATTTTATTGTTCTATCGCTTTTTTTCTACTCAGCCTGATTTTCGAAAACCCCGGTCAGGCAGTATTTGATACAACAGCAATTTTCTCTATAATTTATCTCGCTCTATTTGGAACTGCTATCGCCTTTGTCCTTTTCTTTTGGATGCTTTCACATCAATCTGCAGTTCTCATGTCTATGATAACTTTTGTCACACCACCAATGGCTTTACTTTGGGGATGGATAATTTTAGGTGAACAGATTACTTATTTTTTAATTGTAGGATTGATATTTATTCTTGCGGGAATTTTTCTCGCCAGAAAATAAAAACCTCCCCATAATCCCTTCCTTGCAGGCTGTTGCAGTTTAAGGATAACGGGCACATTTTGTACCGACCCGTACAAAGATTCTTACAGAATGACCGTAAAATGCTACTAAATTGTCATCCCGTAGGGATCTTTTCTCGTACCGAAACAAAATATTCTTATTCTGCAACACCCTCTTGGTAAAGAGGGAAAATAGTGGCTGATAAAACAGAGATCATTTTTCCGTATAGAGTATGTGTTATCCGTGTTCTATTTCTTTTATTACTTGCTATCGTAATAAAGCCATCTTTTTTGTCGAAACAAAATCACCAGCTGTTAAACGATAAATATAAATACCT
>DAOWAQ010000410.1 GCA_030634505.1 Calditrichia bacterium | reverse complement strand
TCTGTACAGGGGAACAAAAAACTTAACCGCCAGAATGGCTGCAATAGGAATAGAAAAACTAAAAACCAAAGCATTCCAGTTGGACATGTAAGCTTTTCCGGGCAATGCCAAAAAACTAATGCTACTAACAAAAGTTGCAAATATTGACATGCCAACTACCCATGCAGGAATTTTTCCGCCGCCGGAAGTAAACTGATCTGATGTTTTGTTCCGGAAGTAAAAACTGGCTCCAAACAAAACATTTCCAAATGTTATTATTATAAAAACGGCAAGGTCGAAAACTGGTAGCTTCATGTTGTAGTATTAAGTAGTATTGGTTAATTCAATAATAGCGTAAAGTTATAAATTTATCTCTTTCAGATTTTGTTCTATTTGCTTACGTTCAGGCTCATTAAACTTCCGTAATGGATGAGCAACGTAATCATTACATATACCCATTACTGATAAAGCACACTTTGTTGTTTTTATGTGTTTCGAGGTGTATTTTCCTACATTGTAAATCTTATTTCCAATTTGTACTATTTTATCACGAAGTATGGAAATTTTTTCCATATCCTTAGCTTCCGAAGCGTCAAATAAATCGGCAAACAGGCGAGGGAATATGTTTGCTCCACCTGATACAGCACCATGTCCTCCATGTATAATTGTTTCAGGGATATAAATTTCGGTACCTGTAATAATTGAAAATTCTGGCGAATCTTTAAATTCTTCAATAAGAGAATACAAATAAAACATGTCGCCCGAGCTATCTTTAATTCCTATAGCACCTAGTTCTTTTGCCCGTTTAACGGTGTCTAGTGTCAGGTGCATTTTTGTACAGCTAGGCATGTTGTAAAGCATGAATGGCAATGGTAATTGTGGAACCAAATCTTCAAGGTACTCCACCATCTCAATTTGCGCCATAGGCACATAATATGGAGGGGCAATTACCAGGGCATCGGCTCCGGCATTTTTGGCAGCCTCGGCTATTTCCAGTGATCCCTCAAAACAAGTGTCGGTAATTCCAACCAGCACTGGTATCCGTTTGTTAATTATCGCACAGGCTTTTGCTATAAATTCTTTTCGAAGTTTATAGCTTAGGTTTGGTGCTTCACCAGTTGTTCCCAATAAAAATACACCGTGCACGCCACCAGAAATTATGTGTTCAATAAGTTTTTTTAACCCTTGTTCATCAATCTCATTATCGTTGTTTAGAGGCGTTACTATTGGAGGGATAATTCCTTTAAGAGGTAGTTTCATATTTGAAATTTGTTTTTAATTACTAAATAATTTGCCGAATATTCTAATTGAACATTTGGCTTATTTGATACCAGACAATTATACATCAGCGAATAACCATCATTTAATATACAAAATAAGGAGAATGCAACTAAATTTACTTCTGGTATATTGTTCTGTTTACATTGAATTTTGATGCAAAAATTAGAATTTATGTATATATTTACACTGTTTAGGTTTAAAAATAATATATGGAGTTTGTCTACGAAAAAATATTTGTACCTCATAAACGATCGTTTATTACTCAACGAACGAAAATGGATTCGAGTTCGGATCAAATTCATTCACATAAGAATTTTGAGCTTAATTTGATCATTTCCGGTTCTGGAAGACGAATTGTTGGTAATCATATTTCGAGCTATAGTAAAGGTGATTTGGTGCTTCTTGGCCCAAATATTACACATTGTTGGGAGATACTTGAAACCGAAAAGGATTTGGAACCGGAAAATATTGTTACCCATTTCTATGAAAATATTATTAGTTCCGATTTTTTTAATATACCGGAATTAGAGCCTGTTGTTGATCTGCTGAAAGATGCAAAAAATGGCATTTGGTTCAAAGGGCATAAGGCTGCAAAAGTAGCAGTGGTATTAAAAAAAATGTCAAGCACTGCTGGGCTCGATTCGTACATTCAATTGTTAAAGGTTTTTAATCTTTTATTGCAAATTGAAGACAGGGAATATTTGACACTTCCGTCATCATTACCAAATTCATACGATAAAGATCAGGATCAAATAAATAAGGTGTACGAATATGTTTTTCAAAATATGCAGGAAGGTCTGAAATTAAAAGAAGCAGCTTCAATTGTTTTTATGGAACCCAGCTCGTTTTGCCGGTATTTCAAGAAAAAAACGAATCAAACTTTTATGGACTATGTTAAAAGCGTCCGTATTGGTATTGCTGCTAAACTGCTTGCTGAAACTGATAAACAAATAACCCAAATTTGTTTTGAATGTGGCTATAATAACCTTGCAAATTTCAATCATTATTTCAAAGTGATTATGAAAAAAACACCTTCCGAGTATAGAAAATCTTTTAGGTGAATCCCAAACAAATTAGTTGTGTGTATTCTTGTCTGAAATCTCATATCTCATAATCTTATGATCGAATATCTAATGGTCATTTAAATGTTAAAATTTGATAGGAATTGGCTAACAATTGATTGGAAAAGTTCAATATTGTGCTGTTTCTTTGAATAATATTGTCCTTAACTAATTAAAGAAACTATATGAAGGCAATCATTTTTGATATGGATGGGGTATTGGTTGATAGTGAACCACATCATGTGAAAATTGAGAAAAAACTATTTGCAAAATTAGGGTTAAATATTAGCGATGATGAGCACAGCACATATATGGGAAAGGCTACAGGTGTGATGTGGAATG
>DAOWAQ010000031.1 GCA_030634505.1 Calditrichia bacterium | reverse complement strand
GGAGTTGATTAATCAATACATTTTAAACATACAACCCCGCAATCTTTAAGCGGGAATCTACTAATAGATTCCGGATATTCGCCGGCTGGCAAATGCCGGAATGACATTTCGATACCCCGCTGCTTGTCCCATAGGGATCCCTTGCGGGGCGGCGGGGTAGTTCATTTTTTATTAGAACTAGATCTAATTCTTTTCAAGTTTAGCTAACATTCTTTTTGCTTCTTTATTCTTTGGATTAATCGATAGTATCTTCCTGTAGATATTAGCAGATTTTCCATAGAAACCTTGGGCATAGTAGATTTTTGCCAGGGTTTGGTTAGATTTTAAATCGTTGGGATTGTCTTCAAGTGTCTCATTAATTTCTTCAAGTTTAATATCTAAAATATTAATATATTGATGTATTGCTCCCAAAGTAGGATGTTTTACAAAATATGCGGGTTCTATATCTATGACTTCTTTATATTTATTTAATGCTTTTTCTTTCTCCCCCAGAGCTTCATAAGCATGAGCGATTTTAATGTGTGCTTTTGTTAGATTCGGATCTAACCGTAACGTTTTTATATAAAATTCAAGTGCTTTACTATGTTGTTCCATTTCATGGTAGGTCAGTGCAAGGTTAAATGTTGCTTCCAGAAAATTTGGTTGAGCTTTTTGAGCATTACTAAAAGCTATTACCATTTTCTTGTATAGTTCTTCTTTTTCAGATTTATCAGATAAAGTAGAATTATTTTGTTTGGTTGAATTAGGATTAAGAAGGTCCAAAAAAGCTTCAATCAAATCGGTTAAAACAGCCTGTTTGTAAAAAGTAATTCCCATCATAAAATTTGCTAAAGGATCATTTGGCCTATCTTCTATTATAGTTTCAAATTCAGTGATCGCGCTGTAATATACCTGGTTTCTGTAATAACATTCTCCTAATTTTTGTCGCGCTTCATAATTAGTTGGATCTAACTCTAAACATTTTTTAAATGGCGGGGTCGCCTCACTAAACCGATTTTGAGAAAACCATATATTTCCTAATTCAAAATAAATTCCGGGATCATCCGGATTGATTTCTGTAGCTTTCTTGAAAAGCTTTTTTGCTTTTCCGAATTCGTTTAATGAAGCAGCAATTTTTCCTAAATTAAAATATCCTTTATAATCATTAGGATTTGATTCGATTACACGATTGAAATCTTTCCTGGCTTTTACATATTCCTTTTTCTCAAGATAAATTAATCCTCTTCCAAAATAGGGTTTTTCAAAATTTGGCAAAGCTTCAATAATTATTGTGAATTGATTTAATGCCTGATCATACTTTTTATTGTTGAAATATGCGATTCCTAAATTATAATAGGCTTCCCAAAATTTATTGTCTTCAGTGATAGCTCTTTTAAATAAACTGGTAACAACTTCATATTTTACATTTGTTTTTTCATTTTCAATATAAGCCATGCAAAAATTTTTATAAGCTTTTACCGACAGAGTCATCCGCCGATTTACAATAACGTCTTCCTGTGAAGTCAGATTTATCATTGTCAGATCTAAAAGACTTTTAATAATATCATCTATTATATCAAAAAGTTCATCCAGATTTTTTGAGTAAGTTTTTGATAATATATTAGCCCCTGAAAATGCGTTCATAAATTTTAAATCGACTTCCAGTTTATTGCCAAAAACTTTGTAAATACCCACTATTGCAATATTAATACCTGTCTCTCTACCTACCTGGTATACAACTTCGCTGTCAATCTTTGAGTTTAACGCGCCTCTCTTTTTTAAAGCATTTTTTATTATATTTTTTTGCGGAACATAAAATGCCGAAACGATAGAAAGTTTACTATTTAACTGGTATTCAATGCCGAAACCTACCCAATTAAATTTTTTATTTCCGGCATTTTCAAAGGGCATTATTCCAATATTTCTTTTGTTCTGCGGATATATAGAAGTAAATATTAGTAAGCTAATTACAATTACAACGGCGATTTTACGCAAAGTGTAACCCTTCCCATTGAGCTTTAATTAATCGAAGTTAAAAATCATTTGACATTTATTCAAGTATATATATGTATCGGCTTAAATAATTCATTGTTAAATGAATACACAATAATTATTAAGAATTAAACCATTTTTTTGCATAATAAATTCTTATTAATTTTTATTTAGGAATATACTTTAAAAATGTTAAAATATAAAATCTTAATAATTGATATATTGCAATAATAATGTTGAATATAATTATTTAGAAGAATTCAATTTTTTTAAAAGATCTTTTGCGGTTTTATTTATCTGTTCAGATTCCGATTGAATTTCCTTTATGAAACTATTTTCAGCAAATGTACCGCGTACCTCTTCAAAATCTTTAAGCTTAATTTCCGAATCACCATCTATCCCAAATCCAATCTGGCTTTTTGAGTCGAATTCTTTGTTGGCATCATTTAGAATCATATTATTTAATTTTAAAGAATTTGTCTGCCATTCGCTTATTATCTGTAAAAGATGTTGTGATGAAAATTCAGTAATTTTAATTTCAAAAACTTGTTCTATTAGACCAAGAGTCCATGCAAAAGATAAATTATCATATTTATTAAATAAATTCTGTAAATGATTGGTAATATCTGTTAAAGTATCAAAACCTCCCATTTCTATAGCGGATACTAATTTTTCACTTTCACTTTTTGGTACTAACATACCTCCCAGATCAATCCAATCTTCAAAATTAAATGAAATACTTAACATCTGTTGTTTTAAATTATCAAAACTAATATTGTCGCTCATATTTTGAAGTTGGTTTACTATTTTATCTCCTAAGTATATTTTTAAAGCTAAATTATAATAATTTCGACAAGTTTTTAGCATTAACCTTTTAATATTTATTCCATTGTATAAAACAAAATCCTGCTTTTTATCTGCTTTCTCATATAGCGATTTAAGTATATCCATACCTTTTAAAACTTTACCAATGGAATAAGGACTAAATAAATCAAAATGAATAAGATCTAATTTTTGCGGATCTTGTCTTTTATCTCTGTTTTTCCACTTTTTACTATCTCTTCGTGTACCTACAGTAAAAAGATTCATTGCAGGTGAAATAACACTTTTACCTCCGGATTCCACGATGTAGGAAAATGGCAACAAAGAGGTATCAAAGTTTGAATAATGTTTTCCGACAACAACAGAAAAAGCTCCGATCCGGCTTGGCCATAAAAGGTAAGAAAAAGAACCTGTTTTTGCTCCTCTTTCCATTATGCCTTGATGAACCGGACCAAGTTTATACATGTGATTACTTTGGTTTGTGCCACTTCCGGCATTAAAAAAGGAATACATTCCTGCAATCAAAAGTGTGGATTTATGGTGTGTAACAGAATAAGGGCCCGCAAATACAGAACACGCTTCACTATGAAATCCTTCGCAATTAGCAAAAAATGCTGAATTTTCTGCAGAAAATTGTTTGCCAATTTGAACACTCTGGCCAATAAAACAATTATTTAATATCGCTGAGCTATCGACAATAGAACCGGATTGAATTATGAAATTTTTTGCTATTACTCCTTCGCCGACTGTAATGGGTGCTTTCTCATTACTTGCTATTGTACCATTCTCAATATTTAGCACAGAATAAAGATCTGCGAACGGTCCAATATTTACATTTTGGATTTGTTTACAATTTTTAATTTTGACGTATTTTCCTATTAAACCTATTTTTGATTTAATAGATTCAATATATCTGTCTATCATATTATTAAGATTTTTTATAAAGTGTGGTGCATGATGATAATTGACTAACATATAAGCAATTTGCGATGATAATTTGTCAAAGATTTTTAATTCACGCCCTCCACCTTCATTTAGTACTTCAATCTCTACACCATTCCCAAAAGTTGACTCACTTGTTACTGATATTTGTTCCGTATTGTATATTATTGCATTATCTTCAATATTATAATTCATTAACAATTTTACATCTTTAATATAAACATTATCAGAGATGCTGCAATTATGAATAGTACAATTGTAAATACCAAACTCACATTTCAATCCGGGAAATAATTCAAAATTTCCGGTATAGTTGCCAAGAATAACTTCACCTGAAAATATTACATTCTTTATGTTAATCGGGTTAAAACCTTGCTTTACATTTACTGATTGCCAGTCAGACGCAGTACAACCATTTTTGATTAAATGATCAATCTCATCCTGGTTTAATTTTCTGTGACTCAAGTTATCCTCCGTTACATATCCAGATCAGGTATAATATTACCGGCGATTTTTTCCATGTCTTTAAAATATTTTACGGTTTCTACCTGTAATTCCATAGTAGCAGCATCATCACAACCAATAATAGCTTTTTGATGTAACTGGATCATTGAAACCGTCCACATATGACTAATGCCTCCTTCAACAACCATTCGTAAAGCACGAGCTTTATTAAATCCACTAATAATTATTAGAACTTCATGGGCATCCATAACAGTTCCAACGCCAACAGTCAAAGCAGTTTTAGGTACTTTTTTTATATCGTTATCAAAGAATCGTGAATTAGCCAAAATTGTATCGTAACTTAATGTTTTTACTCTGGTTCTTGAGGTTAATGAGGAACCCGGTTCATTGAAAGCTATATGACCGTCAGGACCAATTCCTCCGAGAAATAATTCAATACCACCATGTTTAGCGATAGCTTTTTCAAAATTTTCACATTCTTTTTCAAGATCTTCGGCGTTGCCATCAAGTAAATGTATGTTTTCATCAGGTATATCTATATGATTAAAAAAATTATGAAACATAAAATAATGATAACTTTCGGGATGATCATATGAAATCCCTACATATTCATCCATATTAAAAGTTACTACATTTTGAAATGACAATTCACCGCGCTTGTGAATTTCAATTAACTCTTGATATGTACCTAATGGAGAAGAACCGGTTGGAAGTCCTAGCACAAATGGCCTTTCCTTTGTTGGTTTAAATTCGTTTATTCTTTCTACAATGTAATTTGCTACCCATTTGCTTAGTGCACTATAATTTTCCTGAATTACGATTCTCATTTTTCCTCCGGTAAATTTTTAATATTAATTTTTTAAATTAAAGCATAATTTTAGCATCTGCTACGTAACAACCCTTTTTTTCTTCAAGAACGATTAATGGATTAATATCCAATTCCTTTATTTGGGGACAATCAACAGCTAATTGAGTAATTCTAACAATTGAATCCTGGATGCTGCCAATGTCTTTTACTGATCTTCCCCTGGCGCCGGTAAGTATTTTTATTGATTTAATATCATAAATCATTTTCAATGCTTCACTATCGTTAAGAGGGGCTACACGAAAATTTACGTCTTTAAAAATTTCAACAAATATACCACCAAATCCAAACATAACAACAGCACCAAATGCTGGATCCCGTTTTATACCCAGAATCACTTCTTCACCTTTTGGTATCATTTTAGTTACAAAGATACCTTTTACTTTTGCTTCAGGTATTTTATTTTTTACATTTGTTATAATAGAGTTATATGCAGATTTTGATTCTGTTTTATTCTTAATATTAATAACGACCCCACCTACATCAAACTTATGAACGATATCATCAGAGATGATTTTCATAACAACTGGATACCCAATATTTTCAGCAATAGAAATCGCTTCATTTTCTGATTTTGCTAATCCATTATCTAAAACTGGCAAACCATAACATTTTAAAATTTCTATTGCTTCTTCTTCCGGTAAGTAGTTACGTTTATTTCTAATTGCCTCATTTAAAATTTTATTTGCTTTATTTGTTTCAAACTTTCTTTCTTTTATTACTTCTTCATTCTTGAAATTTAGCCTTTGACTAAATCGAAAAGCTCTTGCAAGTGATTTACTCATTGATTCAGGTAATAGGTAATGGGGAATCTTAGCTTTTTGTAATATTTTAATTCCAGAAGCAACATCAGCCTCCCCCATAAACGAAGTATATACAGGTTTATCATAGTGGCCGGCAACCTGGCAAATTTCTGTGGCAATGGTATCAATATCGGTCATAGATTGTGGTGTTAGAATAACAAAAGCTGCGTCTACATTTTCATCTTTCAAAGCTTGAGAAATCGCAACATGATACCTGTCAGCCCTGGCGTCACCAATAACATCTACCGGGTTTTTTATATTTGCAGTTGTGGGGAGACTCTTTTTATAAATTTCTGTTGTCTTTTCAGAAAACTGTGCCAATTTCAAACCATCATTTATGGCTGCATCAGTAGTTAGTACTCCCGGACCTCCTGCGTTGGTAATTATTGCGATTCTATTGTCTTTTGGTAAAGGCTGATAAGTAAGGGCTATGGCAGTATTAAACATATCTTCAATGTCATTACAGCGAATAATTCCTGCTTGTTCGAAAGCTGCATTTATTATTTCATCACTTCCGGCAAGAGAACCGGTATGGGACGCGGCGGCTGAAGCACCTTCGGAAGTTCTACCTGATTTTATTGCAAGGATAGGTTTTCCCGTATCACGAATTATTTCCCTAGCTGCTTTCATCAATTCACGACCGTCAGATATTTCTTCAAGATACAATAAAATTACTTTTGTCTTTGGATCATTTTTTAAGTAATAAAGTAAATCGATCTCAGAAATATCGGCTTTGTTACCAAAACTAACAAATTTAGAAAAACCAATTTGTTTTGCCTGTGCATAATCCAATACAGCAGTACATAATGCGCCACTTTGGGATAAAAATGCTATACTTCCTTCTTCCGGCATTTTGCGTGCGAATGATGCATTTAACAATGAAGTAGGGTCGGTATTAATTACTCCTAAACAATTAGGTCCAATAAAAGACATACCGTATTTATGTGCAATACTAATAATTTGCTTTTCTCTTTCAATTCCATTACCGCCAACTTCTTTAAAACCTGCACTTATAATTATTGCAGATTTAATTCCTTTTTGCCCACATTGTTCTAATGCCATATGACAAACTGAACTTGGAAACACAAGGATTGCCAGATCGATCTGATCTTCGATATCAATAATGTATTTATAGCACTTAACAGCGTTTATAAATCTTTCTTTAGGACTAACAGGAAAAACTACTCCCTGAAAATTTGTTCGAAGAATATTAGTTATAATATCATTAGGTACAGTTCCGGTAATCTTTGTTGCACCCACAATCGCAAGTGATTCGGGGTAAAAAATTTTCTTTAGATTTTCTTGTTTAATTTCAAATTCAGATGACATTAACCCCCCGATTAGTTGAGACAATTTTCAATGAATACTACGGCATCTGCGACACTTTGAATTTCCAATGCTTTTTCCTGATCCATTTCAATATCAAATTCCTCCTCAAAAGCTGCTACTAATTCTAAACTTTGCATTGAATCAGCTCCTAGATCAAAAATAAAATTAGCATCATTTGAAAGTTCATCTGCGCTTATTTTTAATACATTTGAAATAACCTGCTTTACTTTTGTTTGTATTTCATCAGTCACCATTGTTACTTTCCCTTCAATATAATTGTGATTTTTAAATTAATAATTCAATATTTAATTATTTTCTTAAAGTTTAGTTTTCTGCGGATTTCTTGATTTCAGCAGACACATCAAAAAATTCTTCAAGATTCATCTTTTTAAACAAAACCAAACCACGTGTAGAACGAGTTCTTGAATCCGGACTTTCATAAAAAAATGATTGACCTAATAAGGTATTCAACATTTGATATTGTTCAACCTGAATTCTCTGTGCAAGTAAAGAAAATGGTCCATCATATTCATGGCTTGGGAAAGATGCTTCAGCCTGTGAACCGAAACATTTCATAAAAGAATTCTGCATTATTGCAAAGGTATTCAATGTAACAGGGACAAATGCATTCGCTTCCGATGGATGAAATCGATACCATACATTTCTATATCCCCAAACTTCAATATCACAATCCGGGCATTCTTGGGAATATATTTTCAATGCCTCTGAAACTGCTTGTAAGACCTTATAATGTGTATCAGGTCCGCTTCCTTCAGGGTCAAGAGCAACTGAAACTACATTTGGATTAGTCTTTTTGAGATTTTTTAGGATAGGTAAAACATCACGGCTTATTTGTGGTTCTTCTGTAAATATATCACCTTTATAAAATCCCAATCGTGAGTGAATTACTGAAGAACAATTAAATCCGAAATATCCCCACAGTAAATCTGCCTCCCATTCTCTTGTCATTCCCTTCAGCTGTTGGATAAAAGCCAAATCTTTTTTACCCGGATATTGAGTTTTAAAATAGTTAAGTAATTCATCTATTCTATTATTTAAATTCGAAAAACTATCTTCTTCATATATTTCTATCATATTTCGAAGCAATCTTTGTGATTCAGCTTTTTCTTTTACCAAATGTCTGTTTGCAGCAACCCCATCCAAAAATAATAGTACATCTTGATTTCTGGCAATTATATTTTGCGGATCAAAAAAGTTTTGTTTAGCCATAGTTTTAAAATCCGAGTGATCTACAAACCATTTTAATCTTTTAACAAGGTCATACATATATTTGTTGGTAACGGCTGTGAATCCGCTTGTTAAATAATTAAAAAAATGGATATTGGAAGGTTCGCGAATCAATCGAATCAGATAGGGTAGGTATCCTAACATAATATCATCATGATGAGGAGCAGTATGAAAAAAAGTTTTATTTATCGGGATTTCAAGTGTTGAAGTAAATCTATCCTGCATTACCTGTTCAATATCTATCAGCATCTTTTTATATTGCTGTTGGTTTTGTTCGTAAATTAAATTACTGCTTCTAATACTTTTTAAATCATTAATTGTTAATTTTTTAATTGCTTTTCCTTTTGTTAATGCTAAATCCACTATAATACGATGTTTATCTAATTCAGATATTCTCTCTTTATTGCTTAACTCATAAAACCGTCGTTCAGTTAATAGTTTTGCGGCTCCGGAAGTGAGGTAGAAGCATGAGTTTTTTAAATCCTGCAATACTGTTGCCGGAAACTCATTGTTTTTATTTTCCTGAATTGCTTGTTTAACAATTTTAGCTTTTGCTTCACCGGAGGCAATTATAATTGCAACAGCGTCAGGATTAAATACCATAGTTTGTAGTCCAATAGTTATAACAAGGCGGCGACGTGAAATTTCAATTCCTCCTAAATCGGAGGCTGCTGCTGCTTGTGTTTCATAGTTGGTAGGAGTAAGTCTTGTGGTAGAATAATGATCAGAACCTTTTACATTAAATCCAATATGACCATCCGGGCCTATGCCTCCCAGAAAAAATCCAATTCCACCTAAACTGCGGATTTTACTTTCGTATTCAGTACAAAACTGGTCAACTGATTCGAGGACTCTTTTTTGTCTTGCTTCATGAGCATTCTTTGATTGTTTTACTCGTAAATCCAGATCGACAATGCTGTTTGGCCAAATAGACTCTATAGATTCACCTGCGGGAATCCCTATGGTATTTGGATTAATCAATAGTGCTTTTTTAGGGTCTAATCCAAAACCTTTTATATAATATTTATTTACATAATAATAGAAACTGTTATGCTGTTGCGTATTTATTGGGTAGAATTCATCAATTTGAACAAAATGTAAACTCTTCATATTTGGTTTTTTTGATGGATCTACTCCGGATTCTTCCAATGCAATTTTTGTTTCTTTTATATCCCATGTGTTTAAAAAATGTGTAATCCATTTGATAAAATGCTCAGGAGTTTTTCCGGTGGGAAGGGAAACTACACCGTCTTCATTATTTTGTGTCCATTCAATGAATCGTAAAGCAGTTAGTTTGCCCAACACTGGAAAATTTGGAACTATTATAACATTTGATTTTTCAGTAGGAGAATATCGAAGTTTCTGCCCGGAATTTTTTGCGGCGATACTCTCCACTTTTGAAATAGATGAAGATTTTGATTTGGCTGCCATATAAGTACCTTAATTAATTTGTTCACTTAATTAACTATCTAAATATACAAAAAAATATTGAATATTGGAATCTAAATTTTGAGGGGTTGATTAGGAATATACAAGAGAGAATATAATATGTGCTTAATGGATTATATTTAATTAATTTTGATTTAACTGCATGTAAATTAAGTAAATATATTTGTTTTAGTTTAATTAATTTATCAAATTGTCCATAAAATAATAACGACTAAATTAAAATCGAGGTTTTAAAAATATGTATCCAGAATTATTAAAAATAGGTCCGGTGACTATATACAGTTTTGGTTTAATGGCTGCAATAGGTTTTTTAATGGCTGGATTTTTATTAGAACGAGAATTAGCTAGAGTGGGTCGTGATAAGGAGCAGGCAGGATCAATAATCATTGCCGCCTTAATTGGAGGAATAGTTGGATCAAAAATTTATTATTTAATTGAAAACCCTGAATTGCTTTCTCATGATTTTTGGGGATCAGTTTTTTCCGGAGCGGGACTGGTGTGGTATGGCGGATTGATAGGTGGTTTTTTAGCAGTACTTTTATGGATTAGAAGAAAAAAATTACCTGCCATGCTTGTAGCAGACCTGATGGGACCTTTATTATTAATGGGACAAGGTTTTGGAAGAGTGGGGTGTTTCTTAGCGGGAGATGGCGATTACGGACCTCCTACAGATGTACCTTGGGCTATGTCTTTTCCTAATGGGGTAGTTCCGACAAAAAATCTGGTTCACCCGACACCGGTGTATGATTTTATATTGCTATTTACTTTGTTTGGTATACTATGGTCGATAAGAAAGAAAAAATTTGCAAGAGGAACAATTTTTGGTTTGTTTGCAGTATTTATGGGGTGCGAGAGATTCTTTACAGAATTTTGGAGAACAAATCCAAATGTGTTGTTTGATACTTTTTCATTGGCACAGGTATTGAGTGTTTTATTGTTTTTTGCAGGTATTGGTTTAATCATTTATGTTAACTATTCTAAAAAAGATTCTAAATGAAATTTT
>DAOWAQ010000370.1 GCA_030634505.1 Calditrichia bacterium | reverse complement strand
GATTCAATCAGTAAAAATCGAATATGAAATAAATGGAATTGCACAAGAATCATTTCAATTAAGTAGCAACAATTCTGATATTTATACGGGTAATTTACATCTCCCGATTCAGATAGACAAGGATGATCAAATTGAATATAGAATTATTGCGGAAGACAGTTCAGCAAGAAAAAATAAAAAATACTTCACTGCTACGGGATTTTATCAAATAGAAGTATTTGAATCATATGAACCAATTTCTGGATATCATTCCGATTTTAATTCAATTACCAACGATTTTACAACTACTGATTTTGAAATAAATGTTCCTTCGGGTTTTAACAGTGGAATTCTTCATACTAGCCACCCATACCCGACATCTGAATTGGAGAGTGAAAAATACAATTTAATAGCTCAATTAAATCACCCAATTATATTAGAAGATAACGGGCTGATGACATTTGACGAAATAGTTTTAGTAGAACCTGGTGAAATAGGAACAAATTATAATGACGTTTTATTTTGGGATTATGTAATTGTTGAGGCAAGTAAAAATAACGGGGAAAGCTGGCATGCACTTATCGATGGATACGACTCAGGAATTAACGATTCGTGGCAATCACGATTTACAGATGCTTTGAAAAGTAACGCTTCTAGTGCAGCAGGCAACGAAAGCATGTTCTGGAAAAATTCAATTAATTTAACTGAAAACTCTTTCTTCTCTGCAGGAGATACAGTTATTTTCCGTTTTAGATTATCATCAGACAAATCTGTCAATGGCTGGGGATGGGCAATTGACAACCTTAAAATTCAAAGTTTAAGTACTGGTACTGATGAATTACTAGCTAAAACAGACATTAATATTTATCCAAATCCTTGCAAAAACAACCTTTTTATTGATTGTATGGAAATGACTAATTCATCTTCAGTTGAAATCAGAATTACCGATTTATTTGGAAAAACCGTTTATCGCGAAACGAGATACGATATTCAATACGAACCAAAAATAAAAGTTGACTTAACAGATATTACTTCAGGCATATACCTGGCAAGTATTACCGATTTAAATTCAAATTCTTTTACTCAAAAAATTATAAAAAATTAAATTATGAAAACTTTATTATTAATTGCATTTACAGCGGCACTTATTGGTCTAATTATTTCAATGGTAGCACTTTATAGATTAGTATTTACCCGAAAGACACAATTGTTTTAAAATATCGATGGTTGATGAAAACAACCCAACTTGAAGAAGGACTAGGGTTTCTTAAAAATGCTGGATTAATATCCGGCATTTTTTTCTGTAACGATATTTAATTAACAGTTTTTACTAATTCTGCGTAAAACACTTGGCTATTTGAGTTTAAATTCAAACATTTACCCTCTACAACTGTATTTATGATTGAATAAATTTTTAAAGAATATGAATAGATCATTAATGCTGTTCTTTATATTGGCTTTTATAGGGATCCAAGTAACTTTTGCACAAAAAAAAATAAAGAATCTCGGAATACATGTTCCCCCGCCAGTTTGTTACGCTTCTGATAAAACTGAAAAATCATTTATTCCACCTCCTTCCGATATTTTATTAAAATCTCCATCTGAAAAAAAATCAGATATAGTAGTTAGTTACAGCCTTTTTTTTCCTGAAAAAGCTAAAATTGCTTTTGAATATGCAGTAAATATCTGGGAACATATTATTCAATCAGAGATACCGATATACATTCAAGCCGATTGGCGCCCCGATGATATTAATATACTTGGAAGTGAAGATCCCACAAATTATTACACAAATTTTAAAAACATTCCTCATAAAAATAGGTTTTACCCGATAGCTATTGTAGAAAGAATTACCAGAACTGAAATTACGGGCCCATCCTCTCCAGATATTAGTTCCACTTTTAACGAAAATATAGATTGGTATTTTGGCACAGATGTAAATACTCTTGATTCGTTATACGATTTTGTTACTGTTGTATTACACGAAATTGCTCACGGTCTTGGATTTACAGGTTTTTTTTACATCATAAATGATTTGGGGTTTATGCATTAAACGAAATTGGTGAAGCTTCTGCTTTTGATTTATTAGTAGTTAAAAATAATAATAACCAGCTGGTTGATACTACAATATTCCCACTACGTTCTACTGAATTAAAAGATGCACTAACTTCCGGGGCATTATATGCAAATAGTCCTGTAGCAATTGCCGATGGTAACGGTTTCAAACCCAGATTATACACACCTGGAATTTTCGATGGTGGGTCGAGTATATACCATTTAAACGATGCCACACACCCACATAATTTAATGGCCCACGCAATTGGGAAAGCAGAAGCAGTGCATGACCCCGGACCACTAGTTAATGGTATAATGGCTGATTTGGGATGGAAACACATGTTTCTTAATCTTGATAAACCCAAAGATATTGAACAACCAAAACCAATTAAATTCAAAGTTTCAATTGAAAGCGACTACAAATTAGAAACCGATTCATTGTATGTAATTTATTCCATAGACAAATTTGAAAATCATATAGATTCATTGCAACTATTGCAGACTGATTCTGCAAATCTTTTTTCCGCTGAATTAATACCCGAATTTGAAACCGGAGAAATTCAATATTATATATGCTTCTGATACTATGAATCGTATTTTCACACTCCCTATCGAAGCCCCAGGGGAATTATACAAAGTTACAGTTGGGCCAGACCAGGAATCGCCAGAAATAGTACATAATCCAATACCATATTTTGTACTTGTTGGAGAGGATCTCCATATTTCGACTTTTGCCGACGACAATATTGGAGTTGATACAGTATTTGTTGAATATGAAATAAACGGGGAATCGCAGACTCCATTTGGATTAAAGCTTGATTCTGCTACCAACTACACTGGTACGTTTAATTTCAATTTAGAGCAATTAAACGATGGGGATGAAATATCCTATAATATAATTGCTAAAGATTCTTCGTTGGCTCAAAACACTGCGAAAATTCCATTTAAAGAAAAATTCTATTTCAAAGTAGAAAAATTTTTTGATCCCATTGAACGATATATGAACAACTTAATAACCCTACTGTTGACTTTATAATTTCTGATTTTGATATTT
>DAOWAQ010000092.1 GCA_030634505.1 Calditrichia bacterium | reverse complement strand
GTGTTCCAACATGAGAGAAGCTACTTTTTCTTCCCTTACAACCAACTGTTTCTCTTTGTTGGAAATATCTCTTTGATAATTGTTTATATCTTTTTCCTTTTTCTCGATTAAATCAGCTTTCCTGTCAATGTTTGAATCTTTTGTATTTAATTCCTGTTCGAGGTTTTTTAAAGAATACTGTTTATTTTTAAACTCCTCTTCTAATTTTTGTTTGACATTATAATTTTCTTCTTCTGCTTCAAGAAGTTTTTCTTTTTTGAGATTTTCACTTTCTGAAGTTGCATTCTCTAGCAACAACTCTGCTTTTGTTTTTGCCTGATCAAGTGATTTTTTGCCTGCGTAAGAATTAAGTATCCAACCTAATCCAAAAAATACTACAATTGCCACAATCAGACCCAGCCAGTAAATCGTATCCATTCTTCCTCCTGCTTTGGCATCTATGTTAAATAAAAAACCCTACAAAAAAAACGTGCGCTTATATTTTAGAACCGTTTGCCCACACGGTGGGTACCCTCCTGAACGGGTCACGTTTCCGCTCGCGACGGCATACACTTGCCGCACAGAGTAGAGTTCCCTGCTTAAAGGTGTTGGTTCATTTATAAGCGACACGCTTATAACTGTAGGGTTTTTATATTTTTAAATATGTAATCAGTCTAAGGCATCTTCCAGTGAAATGTTCAATTTACGGGACTGTTCATTTATTCGGTCTATTAGTTTTTCCCCGTAACCCCGCTCTTGAGTTAATTCCTCCGCAATATTTAATGCCGCTAAAATTGCCACTTTTGATTTTGAATTGATAGCATTTGATTTATCAATTAAACGCATTTTTTCGTCAACGTACTTGGCAATATTAATGATATATTCTTGGTTTTCACTTGCCTTCAATACATATTCGGAACCAAAAATGTTAACTCTTATTTTTTGAGTTGACATCGCTTTCCTTTTTAAAACTCAACACCCGTGGTGAAGTTCCTCATTTTTTTTAATACTTCATCCAATTGGGACGCTATTGCCTCTGATTTATCTTTGGGAAACGTTTCCCTCACCATGTTTTTAATATTTCTGCTATTTAGTTTTTTTATTCCCCTCTCAGCTGTAGTTTCAAGTTGCTTTTTAAGTAGTTCAACTTCTTTTTTTAATTTATTATTCTCTAATTTTAAATCAAATATATATTTAATTGATTTTTTAATATTTTGTTCTAATTTATCAAATTGATCTAAACTCATACTAAGACTATTCTCTAAGATTGGCATGAAAAGTCGATTCTATTTTATTTATTATCTTTAAAAATAAACCTTGTACCTCTTCATCCTGAAGTGTTTTTTCATAAGATTGAAACTTAATTCTGAATGCTATGCTTTTTTTGCCATGTCCTATATTTTCACCAGTGAATACATCAAATACATTGACAGACTCAACAAGGCTTCCTCCTGCTCTAGCAATTGCATTTATAATTTCATTTGAATTCACCTTTTGATCAAGAACAAATGCCAGATCTTTTTCAACATAAGGATATTTTGAAAATGATTTGTATTGTCTATTAATATTTCGAATATCAAATAATAAATCTGCATTAAATTCAAAGCTAAAAACATCCTGCTCAATATCAATTTTATTCAGTACTTCCCGCTTAATCTTACCAAAATAACCTAATGTTTGCTCTCCTCTTTTTATTGAAAGAGTACTTTTCTTGTCGAAATAGATGTGACTATCATATAAAATAAATTCAACCTTGTCAAGAAATATTTTATTTATTAGCGATTCAACTAATCCCTTAATATCATAAAAATCAACAGTAGCAGTACCTTCATTCCAATTGGGATTTTTTGTATTTCCACAAATTACTCCGCATATATTATAAGGTTGTTCTGATTCGTATTGATCATTTATTTTTGTAAATATTCTTCCTAATTCAAACAAGCGAATATTTGGCTGATTTCTATTTAGATTATAAATCACTGATTTTAATAACCCTGGAATTAGTGACGGTCGCATAATATTCATATCATCACTAATAGGATTATAAATTGGTACCAAATAGTCGTCTTTATTTTCATCAGTAATCATTTCTTTCGGAATCATACTATTTGTAAGAGCTTCATTGAATTCCAGTTCGACCAATTTCTTTTTTAAAAAAGATAAATAAGTGTCTTTATCATTTGCTTGATTTTCATAATAAATACTTGTTTTTTCCTTAACCGGAATATTATCAAAAGTTATACATCTGGCTATTTCTTCTATTATATCAACTTCTCTCTCAAGATCAGGGCGAAATGTTGGAATAGTAGCTTTTCCATTCTTGTATTCTATACCTAAAGAACTTAAGATTTTAATAACTTCATTTTCAGTTATTGAGGTTCCCAAAACCTTATTTATTCTTTCAATTCTGACACTAATTTTTCGAGATTCAATCTTATTGAGATAATTATCTACCTCACCAGATAATATTTTACCTCCCGCTAATTCACTCATTAAATATGCTGCACGGTTTGCTGCAAATAGAACTCCGCTTGGATCCATTCCTCGTTCAAATCGCTGACTGGCCTCTGTCGATAAACCAAGTTTTTTAGACGAACGACTTATATGAACCGGATTAAAATATGCACTCTCCAATAAAACAGTTTTTGTTTTCTCTGTTACCTCTGAGTTTAATCCACCCATAATCCCACCGATTGCAACAGATTTTTTGCCATCACAAATTAAAACGGTTTCATGGGGTAATTCTCTTTCCTTTTCATCAAGAGTTATGAATTTTTCATTTTCCGTTGAAAATCGAACAACAATTTTTGAATCTTCTATAAATTTATGGTCAAATGCATGCAGGGGTTGACCGGTTTCCAATAAAATATAGTTGGTAATATCAACGATATTGTTTATCGGCCGGACACCTGCGGCAGTTAATCGATCGGCCATCCATTTTGGCGAAGCTTTTATCTTGACATTTTTTATTACTTTCGCTGCGTAACGCGGACATCCTTCAGGGTTTTCAATTTCAATACTTATCAATTTGGAAGCCGGTTCATCATCTTCGACTAGATTAATTTTAGGAATTTTTAGATCTCTCTCTGTAAAAGCGGCTATTTCACGTGCAATCCCAATCATGCTCATTGCATCAGGTCTGTTTGGAGTAATCGCAATATCAAAGATGAAATCCTGTGTATCTAACAATCTTTCATAAACATCTTCTCCGACTGACCATTCTTCCGGCAAAACCCAAATTCCATCAGAATGTTCTACCAATCCCAATTCTTCTTCGGAACAAATCATACCAAATGATTCTGTACCTCTGATTTTTGCTTTCTTTATTTTTAGCCCATTTGGCAGACTAACTCCCACTTGTGCAAATGGTATATTTTGACCTTTTTGTACATTCGGAGCACCGCATATCACATTGTAAGTGTTATCCGGTAATTCAACTTCACATACTGAAAGTCTGTCGGCATCAGGATGTTTTACACATGATTTGATTTTTCCAACAACAATCTTTTCAAATTTTGAAAGAGTTTGAATTATCTCTTCAACTTCAAAACCAACCATTGTAAGTTTTTCTGCGAGTTCTTCAGGTGTCAGATCGAAATCAACATAATCTTTAAGCCAGTTATAAGATACTTTCATTTTAATAACCCATTTTCATAATATTCAGATACTAATAAATTTAAAATTGGTTTAAGAATCTTAAATCATTTTCAAAAAATAAGCGGATATCATTTATGCCATATTTAAGCATTGCAATCCGATCTACACCCATACCAAATGCATATCCGGTGTATTTCTCTGAATCATAACCAACAGCTTCAAATACATTAGGATCAACCATTCCGGCACCGGAAATTTCCATCCAACCTGTATTTTTACAGACACGACAACCTTTTCCGCGACAAAACACACAATTAAAATCATATTCAGCACTTGGTTCTGTGAATGGGAAAAAACTTGGTCTGAATCTAACCTTAATATCTGAACCAAACATTTTATGTGCAAATGCTGTAATAACACCTTTTAAGTCGCCAAAACTTATGCCTTCATCAACAACCAATCCTTCTACCTGGTGGAAAAAAGGTGAATGACTGGCATCTGGGGTATCCCTTCTATACACACGACCGGGAGCAATAATGCTGATTGGAGGTTTTTGTGATTGCATTACACGAATCTGTACAGGTGAAGTATGAGTACGCAACAATATTTCTTCAGTGATATAAAGCGTGTCCTGCATATCCCTCGCAGGATGATCTTTGGGAATGTTTAATGCTTCAAAGTTATAATAATCTGTTTCAATTTCCGGCCCATCTTCAACGTGAAAGCCAAGGTTAAAAAATATTTGTTTAATTTCATCCAATACAATAGTTAATGGATGCAACCTGCCAATAAATGGTTGTCTTCCCGGTAAAAAAAGATCAACATCATCTTCTGTTTCCTTATCGGACTTTAAACTTTCTTGCAATTCCTTATATGAAGATTCTACATCGCTTTTTAACTGATTAATTTTTTGTCCAACAATGGCACGTTCATTTGCAACTACATCTTTCAAATCTGAAAACAGTGAGGATATAAGTCCTTTTCTACTCAAATACTTTAATCGTAAGGTATCAAGCTCTTGAGATGTACTGATTTTTTTTAATTCGTTTTCAGCTTCCTGTTTGATTTTTTTGATTTGTTCAAGCATCTTAAGTCCCATTTATTAAACTAATCGAATTTAGCTTAATTATAGATATAAATATATGTTTAATGAAAACAAAATTGTCAGGAGTAAACCAATAAAACATTGTAAATTTAATTATATATAAAAAAGGAAGTACATAAAACAGTACTTCCCTCAAAATTTTCATTTATTTTGTTTTATGCCGTTACTTCTTTTACCAGTTGTTCAAATGCACCGGGATTTTTAATAGCTAAATCAGCAAGTACTTTACGATTTAAATCAATATTTTTATCAGATAGTTTATTGATGAACACTGAATATGAAACTCCAAAAGTTCTACAAGCAGCATTAATTCTTGTTATCCATAATTTTCTGAATGTGCGTTTTTTTGCTCTTCTGTCCCGATACGCGTATTGCCATGATTTTTCAACCTGATCTTTTGCAGTTTTATATAAACGACTTTTTCCTAATCTATAACCCTTGGCAGCTTTTAGAATCTTTTTTCTTCTTCTGCGAGCTGCTACATTATTCATTGCACGTGACATTTTATTTCATCTCCTATTTCTATCTTTTATTTTAAAATCATCTTATGTACTCTCGGAGCATCAGCCTCAGATACTTGGCTTTCTTTACGTAAACCCCTTTTTCTTTTTGTGGATTTTTTTGTCAAAATATGACTGCTATGAGAGCTGTGTCTTTTTATCTTGCCGCTTGCCGTAACACGAAAACGTTTACTGGCTCCGCGATTTGATTTCATTTTCGGCATATCAATTGTCCCTTTCCAATATCTTTATTTTATACACATTGTCATTGTAAGACTTCGACCTTCGAACTTTTTTTCACCTTCGATCTTAGCAATATCACCAAGTGTCTCTTCAATTCTGTTAAGCAATTTGTCTCCAAATTCTTTGTAGGCTAATTCCCTTCCTCTAAACTGAACAGTAAACTTGACTTTATTCTTCTGTTCCAAAAATTTTCTGGCATGTTTTACTTTAAATTCAAAATCATGATCTTCGGTTCGTGGTCTTAATCTTATTTCTTTTACTATTATTACATGTTGTTTCTTTTTGCTATCTTTTTCTTTTTTGCTTTGTTCATATCGGAATTTCCCGTAATCCATTACTTTGCATACCGGGGGAGTAGCATTTGGAGAAATTTCAACTAAATCGAGTCCATCTTCCTCTGCTAATTTTAGCCCTTCATCAACTGATACAATTCCAGCCTGGCCTCCTTCTGAGCTAATTAACCTGATTTCTTTTGCATGAATATCGTTATTTACCCGCGTTTTATCTTTTTTAATAGCACTCTCCTAATATAAATACAACTAATTTTTATTTTTCACTTGCATATTAACCATTTCAACTAATTCTGTCAAACTGATGTTACCCATATTTCCTTCGCCCTTTTTACGTAAGGAGATGCTGTTTGACTCCAGTTCTTTATCACCAATAATCAACATATAGTTGATCTTCTGCATTTCCGCTTCACGTATTTTATAATTCATTTTTTCGTTTTTGGAATCAATATCGCAGCGAATCATATGCGTTGACAAATAATCTGCAATCTCTTTTGCTTTTTCAATATGGCGGTCTGCTATTGGTAGAATTTTAACCTGAACAGGCGCTAACCACAAAGGAAAATTTCCTGCGTAATGCTCAATCATAACACCAAAAAATCTTTCAAGTGAGCCCAACAATGCACGGTGAATCACAATTGGACGGTGATAAGAACCATCTTCACCAACATATTTAATATCAAATCTTTCCGGAAGATTAAAATCAACCTGAATTGTGGAACATTGCCAGGATCTTCCTAGAATATCTTTTATTTTTATATCAATTTTAGGGCCGTAAAATACACCTTCTCCGGGATCAATTTCATATTTCATCTTTTTAGATTCAAGAGCAGCCCGAAGTGATTCTGTAGCATCATCCCAATCTTCTACTGAGCCTACATATTTTTCAGGTCTTGTTGAAAGAAATACATCATATTCCGTAAATCCGAATGCCGCAAGCATATGAACTGTAAAATCAATTACTTTAACGATTTCTTCTTTCAAATTTTCAGGTAAACAATACAGATGGGCGTCGTCCTGTGTAAAACCACGAACACGCATCAATCCATGCAAAACACCTGAACGTTCATAACGGTAAACAGTGCCTAATTCAGCATAACGTATCGGCAAATCACGATAACTGCGAATATGTGAATTATAAATTGTCATATGGAAAGGACAATTCATTGGTTTTAACTGATAATCAACATCATCAACATCGATAGGCGAATACATATTTTCCTGGTAAAAATTGGTATGTCCACTCGTTTCCCACAAATTCAGTTTTGCCACATGGGGTGTATAAACTAATTGATAGCCATTTTTATAATGTTCATCCTTCCAGAATTTCTCAATTTCATTACGGATAAAGGCGCCTTTGGGATGCCACAGAATTAATCCACCACCGATTTCATCCTGAATTGAAAACAGATCTAATTCTTTTCCTAATTTTCTATGGTCTCTCTTTTTTGCTTCTTCAATCCTAAAAAGATGCTGCTTTAACATTTTTTTGTCAGGATAATTAGTGCCATATATTCGTTGCAACTGTTTGTTTTTTTCATCACCACGCCAATATGCACCGGCTACTGAAAGAAGTTTAAAATTCTTTCCTAATTTCCCTGTCGAAACAATATGTGGTCCGCGACACAAATCAGTGAATTCACCCTGACTGTAGGCTGAAATTTCTTCTTCGAATTCTTGTAATAATTCAACCATTTTGAATTCATCAGATATCGTAACACAAATAGGGGGCGCAGTATTAGTGGATAACTCAAGGCGACCC
>DAOWAQ010000132.1 GCA_030634505.1 Calditrichia bacterium | reverse complement strand
GAGTTACCATGGAGGAAGAAGGTTTATCCAAATTAGTCTCCGTTAAATTTAATTAAAACCCAGAGATTTAAAATGCAAGCATTGGCATTTATTAGTTTTTTTATATATTTATTATCAGCATCAACTTTTGCTCAGCTCGGGTATATACCTTTAAATGCAGATTATGCTACATTCAAAGGCTCAGAAAATAATACTTATATTGAAATTTATCTTTCATTTTACCAACAGGACCTGCAATACGAACAAACTGATTCTATTTCCTATGCAAAGTTTAGCCATACTTTAGAAATTACTCAAAATGATTCATCAATTTATAATATAACTAGAAATTATAGAAGTAAAGCGAACATTTCTTCGTCCTCTTTAAACAGTCAATTTATAGAAGTTTTCCCTCTTGAACTTAATCCTGGCAATTACAATTTAAAGGCTAATATAATTGACAAGATTTCTAATAAATCTGGTGAATATAATATAGAACTTAATATTCCTAAATATAAAGATAGTCTAAGTATCAGTAAAATCGAAATAGCAACTAAGATTGATCAAAAAAATGATGGATCAAACTTTAGTTTAAAAAATAATATTAGTATTCTTCCAAATGTAAGCAAAACTTTTACTGTATATAATCCTATAATGTATTTTTATTTTGAATGTTATAATTTGCTTACCGCATCTGACGGCAATAACCACTATAGTTATGTTTATAATATTTCAGACATTAAAGGAAATATCATACGAGAGTATAAGGAAAAAGTAAACAAAGGTCTCGCTTCCACTGCCGCCGAAGCTAATGGTATAAATGTAATAGCATTACCTAATGGAGCCCACTTTTTAAATATTACATTAACTGACAATTTAAGTAGTATTTCAGTATCGCAAAAAAAGAAATTTTTTATTTATAAACCTAAACGAGAAAAATCTGATAAAGTAATTGCAGCAAAGGTTGAAGGATACGAAGAATATATTAATTTCAATGAGAATGACTTAAATGTTGAATTTGAACAAATTAAATATATTTGCCGGAGTGAAGAAATTGATATATTTGGAAAATTAGAAGGTGTTGAAAGCAAAAAAAGGTTTTTATCCCAATTTTGGACAAGAAGAGATCCTGAGTCTGCAACTCCTTTTAATGAATATAAACAGATGTACTTTGCAAATTTGAGAATAGTTAATGCAAACTACTCAACTCAGTTTAAAGATGGATGGAAAACAGATAGAGGAAGAGTAATATTGATTTATGGTAAACCAAATGAAATAGAAAGAAACCCTAGTACTATGGATTCCCAACCTTTCGAAATATGGTATTATTATTCCTTAGAAGGTGGATCTGAATTTATATTCGCGGATCTAAGTGGAAATGGCAATTATGAATTATTGCATTCAACATTTAGAAATGAGATAAAAGATCCTGATTGGCAATTAAGAATACAAAAATTAAGAACTCGAGGTTATGATACAGGAATAGACCGCTTTTAATTTAAATTAAATAAAGATAACTAAGATTTCGACCATCGCTTTTTATTCCTAAAATCTTCGCCCCACCCTAATTTCGTGCGTAAAGTGGTGTAGAAATCATTCCCCGGAACAATCACTAAAGAAACATCAAATTCTGCGCGACGAATTTCCATGGTTTTATTTACTGAAAAATTGCCGAGCGATTGTCCATCGCAAATTAATTGATATTTTTTTATTTCACTGTGTACTTTTAATTCAATATTAACACTATCTGGGATAACAACCGGTCTGTTACTTAAAGTATGGGGACAAATAGGATTGACAATAAACACTCCACTTTTTGAAGGTAACACTATAGGCCCACCATTTGCGAGAGAATATGCAGTCGATCCGGTTGGCGTTGAAATTATTAGTCCATCGGAGATATAAGAATTCAATAAATTTTTATCAATTATAGTTTCAATTTTTATTACGCGATGAAAACCGGCTTTATCAACTACAAATTCATTTAATGCAAACCATTTTTCTTTTTCACCTTTGATATTCAATTCAAGAACAGATCGTTTGTCAATTTTTAGATCGTTATTAAAAAACTGATTTATATGGTCACTAACTTTTTCTAATGAAGTTGCGGCTAAAAATCCAAGACTACCTATATTAACGCCCAAGATTGGAATTTCACTTTTACTCAATAAATGGACTGTCCTTAAAATAGTACCATCTCCCCCAAAAGCTACAATGAGTTCACTTTCTGAAAAAAAATTATTATCAGGTACTACTTTTATATGCTTAGGAACTGTAGGAATTTTTATTGAAAGTGATCTTTGAATAACAAAATTAAAATTTGACGATTCTGTTTTTTCGAAAAAATCACTTAATATTTTTAAGGCATCATGTTTTTTAAGATTTATAAATATTCCAATTTGTTTTTTCATATGTTGTTCTCAGATTTTAATCTTGGGAATCCAAATCTATATTTTCATCAATTGTTCCATCTGGATTTAACAATTTTATTTTATTTTCCGCAGCTTCAAGTTTTGTAAGGCAAAACTTTGCCAAATCTGAACCCTCCTCATATTTTTTGATCATTTCATCGAGCGAGAATTCTCCGGATTCAAATTTTTCAACAATTTCTTCTAAATTATTTAAAGCCTCTTCAAAACTTAATTTTTTAGTCATTTTCTTTCTCTCTAACCGTACTTATTATTTTACCATCTATAAATTGTACATCTATATTATCATTTATTTCTAATTCTTTTACGGATCTTACGATTTTCTTTTCTTTTTGAATTATGGCATATCCTCTACTTAAAACATGATCAGGATGTAGAGATGATAACCTGGAAACTAAATTCTCAATGTTAGTTTTCATAATACTTAATTTATTAGAATATAAGTAAATTAGTTTTGGCAATAAATCATCTAATCGTTGAAAATATTGATGCAACATATCCTCAGGTTTTTTAAATGCATAACTTTTTAAGAAATTTCTAATGTCAATTTTTGAATTTAATATAAAATTACTAGAAATAGATGTTATGTAATTATGCAAGTCTCGTATTTTAGCTATTAAATCATCTTTATCAGGTACGGCCAATTCTGCAGCCACTGATGGCGTTGGTGCACGCAGATCGGATACAAAATCTGATATAGTATAATCTATTTCATGCCCAACTGCTGATATAATTGGGATTTTTGATGCAAAGATTGTTTTTGCAACATTTTCTTCATTAAATGCCCAAAGGTCTTCTAGAGAACCCCCTCCTCTGCCTAAAATTATTAAATCAATATCATCAATTTCATTCATTTGTATTATTGCTTCACTTATATCATTAGATGCACTTATTCCCTGTACTTTTACACCTCTAATAAGAATTTCACAAACTGGAAACCTCCTGTTTATTACTGAAATTATATCTTTGATCGCAGCACCAGTTGGCGATGTTATTATGCCAATTTTTTGAGGAATTTTTGGTATAGACTTTTTATACTTTTCATCAAATAAACCTTCTTCGTGAAGCTGTTTCTTTAAATTTTCAAACTTTAATTGCAATTCCCCAACACCTGCTTGTTGTAATAAAATTGCATCAAGCTGATATCGACCTGATTTTTCGTAAAGTCTAATATTACCAAAGATATGAACCCTCATACCATCTTCCAATTTAAATGGCGTTGAAAAGGTTCTGCTCTTCCACATAACACAGGATATTTGAGAATTAGGATCTTTTAAAGTAAAATAATAATGGCCAGAGTAATGCTTTTTGTAATTTGATATTTCCCCTTCAACCCAAAGGGTTGGGAAATTGTCTTCTAAAAGTACTTTTATCTGATTTGTTAATTCGCTTACTGAATAAACTGTTTTGGAATCGTCCATTGTTACCGACAATAACGTTAATATTATATTTTTTTATATAATAAATATAAAAAAAGGTTCATAATCGAACCTTTTATATTTTAACGGCTTTTCTTTTTATGCCGATCTTTGCGCAATCTTTTTTTTCTCTTATGAGTAGACATTTTATGTCGTTTGCGTTTTTTCCCGCTAGGCATGTGTAATTCTCCTTTAAATTATTTATATATTTTTTAGTAATTGTTTTGCTGTTTCCGCTGCTTGTGAGCCGTTATGCAACTCAATTAATTTGGTCCAGCTGTCTTTTGCTTTTTCCTTATTTCCTGAATTATAATGCATTACACCAAGATTATAAAGTCCCTGTTGATGATTCGGACTTAATCTAAGAGCTTTTTCTATTTCTACGAATGCAGAATCGTTAACCTGTAAATTATAATATGATACTGCCAAATCAATTCTAACTTCTACATTTTCCGGGTTGCTCTCTAATGCTATTTTATAGTGAGGAATTGCTTTTCTGTACTGTTTGACATCAAATAAATTATTTCCCATTTCTATATTTAATCTAATGTTGTTGGGATCATTTTGTAAATCACTATTTATTGATTCAATTTTAGAGAATATTTCTGTCGTTTCCTGATTTGGTTTATTCGAAATAGAATTAGAAATTTTCTTCTCGGAAACATTACTGTCTAGAATTAATACTATTCCCAGGATTGCTACTATTCCCGAAATAATAATTATTAAAAATGGATTAATATTGGTAGCGCTTTTTCTGATATTATCACTTGAGTCTGAATTTATGCTTACCGCTGCTCCACAATTCGGACAAAAATTGCTATGCTTGGGGAGATTGCTATTACATTTTATACAGATCAAAATATACCTTTTGTAAAAGCGTGAATTTTAACGAAATTGAAAAATAAAGTCAATGATAATTTAATATTATATTTTACTAAATTTAATTACTTTTTAATAATTAAACATTCACCAGGTTTTATTCTGTTAGAACGTAAATTATTTATTTTTTTTAGTTCTCTTATTGAGGTATTATATTTTTGTGCAATATCCCATAAAGTATCACCGTGTTTAACAATATGATAAGATTCAGTGAACACGATACTCTGAGAAACCTCTTTTTTTGTAATAACTTTTGGAATTGGATTATTGTCCGGCGCCCAAATAGCTAATTTTTGTTTCGGATAAATATGCCTTCCATAAGAAAGTCCATTCCAGTACCGTATGTTACTTGCTCTAGTATTGTATAGTTCAGCTATATCGCCAAGTGTATCACCTTTTTTTACAATATATGATACTTTTCTGTGCCCTTTAACATTTGCAACTGGTGCTCTACTTTTTGTTTTCTTTTTAGAACTTTTATACACCACTGGTTTAAATGTTTTATAATATTTTTCATTTTGAGCAACGGGTATGATTAAGTATTTACCAGCCCTTATTCTGCTACTACGTAAATTATTTGTCTTTTTTAATACAGAAATGGATGTTGCATATCTATTTGAAATTTCTGAAAGTGTTTCACCTGTTCTTATTTTGTGCCTTTTATATGATATTTTTTGATCGGCTGGAATTTTAGCATATTCTTGTCTAAAAAGTTCTTTTGTGTCTTTAGGTATATTCAAAGTAAAATTTTTAACATTTGGAGGTGTGCACCATCTTAATACCGCAGGATTTAGCAATTTTATCTCTTCAAAATTGCTATTTACACATTTTGCTATTACTTCCAAATCCACACAATCGGAAATCATTACAGTATCAAATGCCACTGTTTCTGCTTTTTCTACAAAAAATCCATATTTATTGGGATTTTTAGAAATTAGGGATGCCGCAATAAATGTTGGAATGTAATTTCTGGTTTGTCGTGGTATTCTTTTAAGTTTCCAAAAATCTCGGGTATTATAACGATTAATATGTCTTTGTAATTTTCCGGGGCTGTAGTTATAACCAGCCATAGCTAAATACCAGTCTCCAAATCTATCATATAAATCATTCAAATGGCGTGCTGCAGCCCTTGTAGATAAGCTAGGATCACCCCGT